>JBBSEE010000340.1:0-4115 GCA_038239995.1 Chloroflexia bacterium
ATTGTCGCACTTCAACAATCGGGAGATGTAATTCAGTTCGAGGCATTTAATGGTCCAAACGCTTTTCATGTGGTAGGCACTGCCCATGCAGTGGAGGTACTGGCCTCCCGCCCTGACATCGGACGATTGCAACCTAATTATTTTGTAAGCGGGGGGGAGGATGTGCCCTCATCAGTTGAATGTACGCCGACACGCGCAGGAGCAATACAGACCAGCTATTTGATGGATGGGGCGAATGAATAATCAAGCCGCCGCTCATCGTGCGATTGCCCAACTTATCAAGCTGCTCGACCACAATAGCGTCGAGGTGCGTGAACGCGCGATTGCCGAACTGGGCAGTAGCGGCGAGGCAAGCGCGGTTCAGCCGCTGATTAAGCTGATTAAGGATACGCGCGTCATCAACAGCCGACTGGCGGCGGCTAAGGCGTTGGTGGACATTGGCGAACCCGCCCGTGAACCGCTGTCAGCTATGCTCACAGATGAGGATAAAGGTATTAGCCTCATCGCCGCTCTTGCCCTTGCCCATTTGGGCGACGCACGGGCTGCCGAACCGCTCGCTGATATGATTGCGGCAATCGAACACGACGAACCTATCATGCTGGGCGATTACGGTGTCTATACTAACCTGCTCGGCTTCCCAGAGCAGGCACTGGTCAGCTTGGGCGAGGTTGCCATCCCGATACTGATTAAGATGCTGATAGATGACAGTCATAGTGTACGCGCGATTGCGGTTCGAGGGCTGTCGCGCGTTGGTACGGCAGAGAGCGTTACCGCGCAACTCGTCCAACTGATGGAGCATCAAGATTATCGGGTGCGCTACCACGCGGCGTTGACATTGGCCCAATTGGGCAACCCCCTCGCCCTACCCGTGCTGGCCGCCACCCCTCGATGGAAAAACGGGCAGATAGCGCACGAATTGATGTCCACTTTGGGGCAGATGGGCACAGTGGCTATCCCTTTGCTGGGGCAATGGCTCAGAGATGAACATCGTGAGGTTAGGCGGCAGGCGGCAGATGCACTAGGCGAAATCAGCGGCGACGAAGCCTTTGGCTTGCTGCTCGATGCGCTACAAGATGGCGACAATCTAGTCCAGAGGAGCGCAACTCTTGCGCTTGGCAGGTTCGGCGAACGCGCCGTACCATATCTCGCTAAGATAGCGCAGAGTGCTACTCGTGTGGTGCAGGAGAGCGCGATTGAGGCACTGGGTGACACCGGCAGCGCGGCAACTATTCCTACCCTGCTGCTGGCATTTAATGATAGTGAGCTATGGGATGCCGCAGCAACCGCATTGGGCAAGCTAGGCGAAGCCGCACTCGACCCGCTGATAACTTTGCTTCAGAAACGCGAGGCGAAGATACGCTATTACGTAATTGGTGCTTTGGGACAAATAGGCAGCCCAGCAGTCATACCAACCCTGCTACCGATGTTGCAGGATAAGGATAGGAGGGTTAGGGGCAAAACTTGCGAGGTACTGGGTCGGCTGGGCAGCGCAGAGGTCATCCCCTTGCTCCAACCCCTGCTTAGGGATCAAGAGGGATGGATACGTGCGGCCGCCGCGCTGGCAATTGCGCGGCTCGACCCTGAGCAGTGGGCGGCGATGCTACTGCTGGGGCTGAATGACCCGGATAGCGAAATACGCTACCAGATAGCAGGCGAGACATACAATCACTTTCTTAATCATGCCCACGTTACTTGCCAAAATGCCAGCGCAGACCGCCAATTGGTCGTCGCCCTGACCAGCTTGCTCCGCGACGAGGATGTTGAAGTAAGGCTAATCGCCATCCACGCCCTAAAGAATGCCGCTGACCCGTTTGCTATCCCCAAACTAGCATGGGTGGCAGAACACGATAACGAGGCTAACTGGGAGGGGCGCAGCATTAGGGAGGCAGCACTCGCCGCTATCGCCTGTGCCCAAGCTACCCTAGACATCAGTGAGGCTAAAGCAGAAAGATAAATGACCGACACCGACCCGACAACCATAGCCCCCATCGAAGGTGACACCCACCGCACCGCGTTCAGTGTGCTGGACGAGAACCAGCCGCCCAATTACCTTGCCACCGAGGAGGCGGGCGAGGCGGCCACCCAGCCAATGGTGGTCGCCTACCTCTACGCCCTGCTGTGGCGCGGCTTCTTCCGCCTTGCCAAGTGGTGGCTGCTCGTCGCCCCCATCGTGCTGATAGTCGGGCTGGTGGTACTCGCGGTCCTCAATGGCGGGGCCAAGCCGGGGGCGAACAGTAGCACCTACGCCACTATCATTATCGTCGCCCTTGCGCTAGTGATTGGCGGCGGCTTCATCGCTCTCATCCTGCTCAAGCCCAGCATCCAGCACATCGCGCGAGGCGATTGGCTGCTGATTGCCCAGCCCTTTGCCCCCAGCCTGACCCAGCAGGATGAGGGCAGCGACTACTTGCTACTCGATACCCTGAAGCGCGAGGCGGAGGACAGCGGCGACGTGTTCCACCTCCCCCGCGCCGACCAGACCGCGATGCTAGGGCGCACCAACGCCGCCCTGCAAGTCGCCCCCCCAGAGCAAGCCGCCAGCGATACCCCCTTGCCCCTCGACGCGCAGGCCGAATTGATTGAGAACCTGACCGAGATTGCCCGCCTCACCGCCGCGCAGGAGTATACCGACTACCCCGCCTACGCCCTCGCCCGCGACTCCGAGCCGTTCGCCATCCTTGCCGAGCTAATCAAGCCTAGCATGACCCCAACTGAACCCCCGCCTGCCGCCGATGCCCCCGCCGATGAGTCCAACGATGAGGGTTTGGACGACGAGCAGGCGTTGCGGCGGCGCATCATCCAGATTACCTCGCGGCTGGATGCCGAGCAGTTGGCCGCCACCCAAGCGACACCGCCTGCTGCCCCTGCCACCCCGCCGCTGGATGTCAGCACTGTGCTGCCGGGCACGATGCAGCCGCATATGTACAAGGGTTATGTCGCCGAGTTGGTCGAGTTCGCCGCCCTTGCCGCACCTCTGCTGAACATCTGGCAGCACCAGCGCGAGGGGCTGGGAGCGATGCGGGCATGGAGCGGCAACTGGCGCAATGTGGCCGAGTTCTGGCGCAAGCAGACCGAGTCGCACCACAACGAGATGAGCGACCTGCTCACCGCTGCCAACACCCTGTTCATCCGCGCCACCGATGCGCTAGCCACGGAAATCAAGCCGGTGCTGGACCAAGTGGAGGCCGACCGCGCCCAGATGGAGCAACGCAGCCGCGACCTTGCCCACCAACGCAGCGAACAGGCCCGCATCGAGTTCGGCAGCCGCATCGCCACTGAGGAGCAGCTACAGGCCGAGCTAGGCGGACGCGAGGTGGGGTTGCGCGAGCAGATTGGCCGCCTTGAGCAGCGCGAACGCAGCGAGGAAGCCACCCTCAGCCGCTTGCGCGACGAGCAGGCGCAGGCGGAGAGCCAAATCGAGAGCCGCATCAAGCAGGCGCATAAGCGCATCCGCGACGCGGCCAAGATACCTTACCCCATCGAGGTGGGCCGCAGCACCCCGCGTGAGCAGTTGCCCACCGAGCCGGTCGAAGCCCTGCCCCGCGCCAACCGCAAGGTCACTCGCCTTGCCGCCCTGTTCAGCGAGGTGAGCGGCCCAATTGCCCGATTGCAAGACCGTTATGCGGTCATCCGCGAACAAGCGTCCATGGTCGAGCAGAACACTGCGCCCTATGCCGACCGATTGATGGCGATGAATCGCCTGCTGGTGCAGTGTCGCAGCCTGCGCGGCGAGATGAGCAGCCAGCACGACGAGGTGGCGGGCCTCAGCCGCGATGCTGGTGCCATAGTGCAGGAGCTTAACGCCTACATCTCTACCCTGCCCCGCGAGATGAGCGGTGACGAGGAGACTACCGCCGCCCGTCAGCGCATCATCCAACTCCAGAGCGAGGCGAAATTGCTGCAACAGCGCATAGACGCGCTGAATGCTAGCCAACTGTACAATCAGATTGACACCCATGTGAAGCAGTATGAGGAGCTAGCCCGCGCCCTGCCGGAGATGGTACGCGCGTGGGAGCAGGTCAGCGCGGAAATCGAGGAGGCCGCGGTCAGCCTAGAGAAGACCCGCGTGGAACACCAGCGCACCCTTGCCGCCCTACAAGCCACCAATCAGCAAA
>JBBSEE010000341.1:0-4115 GCA_038239995.1 Chloroflexia bacterium
AGCGCGGGGAAGGGTCATCGGTACCAAATTGCAAGTTACCGTTGGTGCTGACATAGCCAAACTGGTGGCTGATGCCATAGAAGTTGACGGGGAAGGGGAAGCCGACCGCAGCCACCCCATCGTCCATGTGCAGACCAATATCGGTGGTGCCGGGGATGATTGTCGCGCTGCTGACGCTGACCGAGTAGATGATACCCGAACTTTGCGGTGCCGCCATCACTGGGGGGGCGAATAGTGGCTCAGTCTTGGTGGGGGGCGCAATCGCTTGGCTGGTGGGGGCGGACCGCAGCGGCCCGTTCCAGCCGCCCATCATCGCCAACAGCGACAGGCTGATGAGCAAGGCCAACGGTTGGCTGAACCAGCGACGCGACATCTTCTTCCCCCTCTTCCCGCGAACTTGTTATCAAGTGACCTTCTTCGGTTACCATATTATAACACTGCCACCCCTATCTGCAAAGGGCTACTCACGATGTGCGCTTATAAGGGCTAGACAGGAGCAGGCAGTTGTGCTATAATTATGTCAACCCAATCGCGGGGTGAGGATGGATTAGGCGAGTAGAAGGGTAGGGGAGCAGCGATGGACGGTGGCGTGCTTCTGGTGGTGGGCTTCTCGATACTGGCAGTCGGGGTGCTGGCCTACATCTTCGTGGACCAACGGCGCAATACTCCCACCCCCAACCCCTCCCAGCGGGAGGGGAGCGGTGCCCTCAGCCCCTCGCGGCGGGAGGGGAGTATTGCCACCAGCCCCTCCGAAAGGGAAATAGGTAATGCTCGGTCAAATCCACAATCTAAAATCCAAAATCTAAAATCCCCGACCGGGGGGATTGGCGGGCGACAGGCGACCAACCCGGACATCGCCCCCCCGATTGCCTCGATGCTGCCCACCACCCAGCCGCCCATCCAGCCCGTGATGCCCGCGCGTCGCCCCCGCCCCGCCCCGCCGGTGACGCTGCCAGTGCCACCGCTGGTGGATGAGCCAACGGATACCGCCCCCCACCAGTCGCAATCGGCCAGCTACAGCCTAGCCGCTACCAACACTGGACGGCTACGCAGCGCGGCGATACCCACCGACAGCGGGCGGCTCCGCAGCGCGGCCATCGTGCGGGTGGAGCGGCCTACCCTGCCTACTACTGAGCAAGGACGGGTGTTCCGCCACGTCAGCCTCGACCCCGAAGCCGAGGCGGCCTACGACAACTATCTGCCTAACAGCCGTCTCAGCCGCAGTGCCACCACCGCCCTGCCCACCATTGAACAGCCGCGCGACCGCAGCTCGCTGTTCGGCATCCTGCTCGCTCTCGTAGTCATCGCCGTGTTGGTAGTCGGGGTATGGTTTGGCCTCAACCTGCTGGCGGGCAAGCGGGGCGATGTTTCCACCAATCAGCTAGCATTGGTAATCACCAGTTTCGGGGCTAACGACGGCGGCGCGGCCCAAGAGTTCAGCACCCAAGTCGCCGCCGCGCTACAGAGCAGCAGCCTCAGCCTCAATCCCACCCTCACCGCGGTGCGCTGCTGCCTCAGCTCACTGGCGGCGGATACCCAAGCGGCGACGCAAGCGGCCAAATCCAACGCCGACATCTTGCTGTGGGGCGACACCGCCAACTCCGGTGCCACCGCCCTCCGCCTCAGCTACTATCTGAAGCCGAACGGCCCCTTCAACAGCGTGCAGCGACAAAGCCTGTTCGGGCAGCTACTCGACCCCATCAGCTTCACCCTCCCCATCCAGTCCCGCGCCAGTATGCAGGACAAGCTGGTCGGCTTCAGTGCGGGGCTGATACTCTACTATGGCGACAAAGTGACCGAGGCGGATGAGAAGTTCAAGGCGGCGTTGGCTGGCGGCCTCGACTTGCCCACGGTGCATTTCTATCACGCCAATTGCCTGCTGCTGCTGGGCGATATGGCGGGGGCGGTCAGCGAGTATGGCAAGGCAGGTGGGGTGGACGACATGGCGATGCAGAACAATCGCGGGCTGGCCGAGGCGGGGCGGGCCGATTATCCCGCTGCTCAGGCCGATTATGATGCGGCGATTGCCCAACAGGGTGGGCAGGCGCGGTCGGCTTACTCCTACCGCAATCGCGGCCTCGCCCACCTTGCCCAGCGGCAGTTCGATGCCGCCACCGCCGATTTGCAGCAGGCCACCCAGCTTGACCCCAACTCCGCCCCTATATGGTACGATTTGGCAACCGCCCTCTTCGATGTGAACGCCGACCCGCCCTCATCCTCGCTCGATGCCGCTCAGAACGCGCTCAACGCCTACAACAATGCCCTCACCCTCGATAACGTCTACCCTATGGCCGACATTCAGCGGGCCGCCCTGCGCCTCAGCGCAGGCGGTGCAATCAACCTCGGCGCGGCGCAGGCCGACTTGACTACTGGCTACAACCTACTCACCCAACGGGACGGTGCGTTGCGGGCGGAGGAGACCGCAATGCGTGACCAGCACAACACCGAGTTTGTCACCAACCGCCTCGTTGCCAATGGCCGACGGCTGGGCCTCGCCCACTACTGGCTGGGGCGCAGCTACATCGTACAGGGCCAGCAGGAGGTGGGCAAATCGAAGGGCTGGTTCGACTTCCTCAGCAGCAAGCCCAATCGCTACCAGCAGGCGATTGATGAGTTCAATCAAGCTCTGCTCACCGCGCAGGACGATGCCTACAGCAAGGATTACGGCCTCACCGCCGCCGATACCTACACCACCCACTATTGGATGGCCGAAGCATTGGCGGCCAATGGCGACCTGAACGGGGCGGCATGGGAGTGGGGCAAGGCGAAGCAGATTGACCCCCACCAGCCTCGCGCGTACCTACGTACCGCCGCCCTATACGATGGGGCGGGGCAGCATGACCTTGCGGCCAGCGAGTACGAGGCTCTAGTGAAGGCCAACCCCGGCTACATTCACGGCTACTTGCTCGCCGCCGACGAGTATGCCGCCCTGAAGCAGCCGGAGCAGCAGGCCGATGCATGGCGACGCGCCACCCAGCAGCCGCCCGTCACCGCCACCGACTGGCACGATCGGGGCACCGCGCTGGATGGGCTGCAAGATTACGTCAATGCGGCGGCCAGCTATGCCGAGGCGGTGAAACGGAACGATAAAGATGGCAGCGCATGGTACAAATTGGCCGAGGATAGCCAACGCATCGGCCAGCCCGACGCAGCGATTGATGCCTACCAGCACGCCGCGACCCTCAAGTTTGCTGCCGACCGCGCCAACTACCGCATCGGGCAGATTTATGCTGCGCAGGGCAACCTCGCCGAAGCGGGCAAGTGGTGGACGCTGGCGATACAGGCGAATGACCATTTCCTGCTCGCCCACTATATGCTGGCGAAGACCGCGTGGAACAACGGCAACAGTGACGAGGCCCTCAAGCAATATCGCTTCACCGAACAGTCTGACCCTGCCACCGCGGCGGGCGAAACCCCCAATCTGAACGACGCGATGTACGATACCCATTTGCAACTAGGCAACCTCTACCGCGACCGCGCCGATTATGCCAACGCGGAGGCCGAATACCGCACCGCGATAGACAACTTCGAGCAGGACGACCTCACCCCCTCGGTGGCCCTCTGCTCCTTGTACGTGCAAACTAAGAACACCAGTATGGCGGTCACGCTGGCGAACGCGATACTAAGCCAGTTCCCCGACAACACCGCTGCTTACTCCTGTCGCGGTCGCGCCTACTTCTACAGCGATGACCTGAGCAAGCTGGGCAACGCGGAGAAGGACTTGCAGCAGGCCCTCACCCTCAAGCCGGACGATACCGACGCACAGGTGACGCTGGGCTACGTCTTCATCACCGAAGGGCGCGACGATTTGGCCGAGGCGCAGTTCACCACTGCTGCGGGCCGCGCCTCCAATTTGGCCGCGCCGCACATAGGGCTGGGCGAAATCCGCCTCCACCAGAGCCGCTGGGCCGAGGCGCAGACCGAGTTCAATACCGCGATTAACTTGGACGGCAACAGTGCTACCGCCTATACCGGACTAGGCCGCACCTTCGCCCAGCAGGGCAACCTCAGCGACGCAGAGCAGAACTATCGCACTGCGATTAAACGCGACCCCAATCTGGCCGACCCCCACTTCTGGCTCGCCCAATTGCTGGATAGCCAGAACCAAAGCGATG
>JBBSEE010000342.1:0-4101 GCA_038239995.1 Chloroflexia bacterium
CGCCCACCACTAGCACAATCGCGGTCGCCAGCCCCAGCAGCATCCCCAGCAGCGGCCACAGCAAGCCGGAGAGCAGCACATAGACGAGGTTGAGGCGGATATACTTGGCGTTGGCGGCGGCGAAGCGGCTAATCTCGGCCCGCTCCTGCCCATAAGCCTTAATCACCCGAATGCTGTTCAGGTTCTCTTGGCTGCGGGTGCTGAGTTCACCAAACTGCGCCTGCACCGCCTCATACTGCCGCCGCATCCGCCCGTTCAGCAAGTGGAACACCAGCGTGACCAGCGGCATCAGCACTAGCACAATCAGCCCCAGCTTCAGGCTAATCGTGAACATGAAGGCGAGGGTAATCACGAAGGTGAGCGGGGTGCTGATGATACCGTTCACGCCGGGACCGAGCATCATCCGCACTTGGTTGAGGTCATTGGTGGCGCGGGCCATCAAATCCCCCGTGTGCAGGTCTTTGTAGAAGGCGGCATCCAGCGTTTGCAGGTGGGCGAAGAAGTCGCCGCGCAGTTCGTACTCGATACGCCGCGAGGCGAGGCTGACGAGGTAGCGTTGCCCGAATACCATCACCCCATCGCCCACCGCCGCCCCGATTATCCACCACACATAGGGCAACACCGCGTCCTGCGGCTGGTGTGCGTTGATAAGGTTGATGGCTTGCCCCAGCAACGCGGCGGGTATCAGGCGCATGAAGGTGTCGCCCAACGAGCAGGCCATAGCCGCGACCAGCAGCAGGCGATGACGGCGCAGATATGGATAGAGGGCAGACAAGGTGTGCATAGCCAAATCATACCATACTAGCGGCCACCGCAACAAGGGTCGTTGGATGTAGACGACTTAAGGCATCAGCCTAACGGCCACCACAACAATAGGCGTTGGATGTAGGCACAAAAAGCACAATAATCAGCACAAAAATCCGCTTGCCCCCCGCATCAGCCTGCGCTATGATAAACATAGATAAACGTACTTTCCCATATCTGGCTGGTGTGCCTTGCCCTGTGTCTAGCTGTGCCAATGCCCCTCGTGGTGGCGGCTTGGCTAGTGGAGCAATGCTATGGTAAAATCTTCGCGGCTGTCCCGCAAGGGTGGCTTTGAACCTATGGAGGTGGAGACGATGATGGCTAAATCCGGAGACTTGGGGGTGGGAGGGGAACGCAGCCAGCGGGCGGCTGCCTTGCTGGATAGGGCGCAACAGGAGCTAGACCGAGGTTGCCCCACGGCGGCCATGCAGTTGCTTGAGCCGCTGCGGACGGGCAACCTGCGGCTGGCGGTGCGGATGCGCTATCACTTCGTGTTGGGTTCGGCCCTGAGCAACGACCGTCTGGCCGAGCGGGGGGAGGGCGAGCTAGAACACGCCTTGCGCTTGGCCGAGCGGCTGGACGACCGCGAGTACGTGGTTCGCTGCCGCTATCGGTTGGGTGTCACCTACTATCAGCGCTTGCGCTTTGAAGAGGCGGACGGCTACTTCGTCTCCTGTTGGCTGGCCTTTGATGATGGCCTCATCAGCGACCCGCAATTGCGGATGTACGTGCATCACAGTCTCGGCAATGTGGCCTTGCGCTTGGGCAACTTCAAGGGGGCGGTCAGCCACTATCAGGATGCGATTCGCCGCCGCGAGGGGGTAGGGGATAGCAAATTGCTAGGCACCGTCTGCTGGGGGCTGGGCCTTGCCCACTATCACCAGCGCGAGCTAGGCTTGGCGATGATGGCGATGAAGGAGGCCCTTAACCTTCAGCAGCGGAACGCCGCCAATGCCCCGCTTGCCGCGGTCAATGGGATGTACGCGATGATGCTCATCGAGCTAAATCAAGCCAAGGCCGCCGAGCGCGAACTGAAGCATACCATCTACTTGGCCGAGCAGTCCCACGATTACCGCGTGCTGGTCACGGCTTACGGCAACCTTGCCGAGGCCTACCTCGCGCAAGATAACCCCGCCGATGCGCTCATCGCCGCCCGCTTCGCGTTGGAGCAAGCCCACGCCCATGCGGTGGGGATGGTGGATATGGCCCAGACCTACGTAACCCTTGCTAAAGTCTACACCGTGCTACAACGGTGGGCGGATGCGGATGCCAACTTCGAGCAGGCCATCCTGCTTATCGGCGAAACCCGCGACGAGGTGAAGCACGAACATTTCGTCTACGCTCACGCCCAGATGCTGCTGAAGTGCGGCGACTACGTCAAAGCGGTAAAGAAGCTAGTCCTTGCCTACCGCCTCAACCATCGCCTCCGATTGTACGTATAATCGTGCCGTGCTGACCCGCACACTAATTGCGCCGCCCTTGCTGATGATAGGCAAGGGCGGCGCAGTCGGTCGGAGGTCATTGGCTACGCTGGGCCAGTGATTGAGCCACCTCTAACCCAAACCTAATCCGCCACCGCTTGACAATCGTCGCCCCATCGTGTAAAAATAACCCGCCCTCAACCGAGAGCGAGTTATCTTTGTCCCCCCGCCGTTGCTGCGAGCAAAGCCCTGCGTTCGTCCGAAGGGCGAGCATCTTTGCCCCTCACCCCCGCCGCAATGGTCGTGGTGGGCTGCGCGTGGTCGTCCGTAGGGCGAACGCCGCCCGCCGTGGGGCTTAATTTATATCACCCACACCAAGAGGAGGAGCGTGTTACACAGTATGAGCAGCAATAATTCGGGCAAGAACCGGCCCAATCAACCCAGTATCCCTGTCGGCAACGTCCGACCCAAGCCTACCCCCGGTAGCCAGCCTACCCCACCTAGCCCTACCCCCCCCACTACGCCGCCCGCTAGCGGCTCCGACCCCGCGGTGGTGCCATCGCGTTCGCGGCGGCTGGAGCGCACCGAGCGCATCCGCCAAGTCGCTGGTGGCAGCATAGAGCAATCGCCCGCCCGTCGCTCCTCGGTTGGCACGCGGGCGGGGGCAACCTCGAAGCGGGCGCAGGGTATCGCCACCCCCAGCGCGGCATCACGCGCCGCCGCCGCCCGTGCCGCCCGCGAACGTGCTAATCGCCAACTCCGCATCCTCGGCGTGGTCGCGGGTATCTTCGTCATCGCGGTGGTGCTAATCGTCGCCTTCCTCAGCAACTCCAACAATAGCAGCAATACTGCTGCGACCACCAGCCCCACCCCGGTCGCGGCAACTACCCCCGGCACCCCCGCCCCGCTGACCAGCCTCGACATCACTGCCACCGCGGTGGCCCAGAACCCGCCCACCCCCGCCGCCATCGGCGGCCCTATTACCGCCGCCCCCGGCCCCATTGCGGTCAACGTGGACAAGGGCATCGCCGACAAGGAGATGACCATCTTCACCAGCAAGGGGGTCATCGTCCTCGACCTGTACAGCAACGCCGCACCTAATACCGTCGCCAACTATGAGACCCGCGCCAATCGCGGCGAGTACAATGGCCGCAAGTTCCACCGCGTCGAAGATTGGGTGATACAGGGCAACGACCCGTTGGGCACGGGCAGCGGCGGCGGCAACATCCCCACCGAAATCAACAAAGTTCCCTTCACCGTCGGCTCACTGGGCGTGGCCCGCACCGCCGCCCTCACCGATAGCAACGACAGCCAGTTCTTCATCACCAAGAGTTCGACCACCCAGCCCGACCCCAGCTTCCTCAACGGCCAGTTCGACGCTAAGGGCACGCCCAGTGGCGGCTACACCAACTTCGGCCAAGTTACCTCCGGCATGGATGTGGTGAACAAAATCGCCATCGGCGACATCATCTACACCATCCAAGTGACGAACAAAAGCGGCGCAGCCTCCACCCCGATTACCGGCACTGGCACCATCACCGGCACGGGTACGATGACCACTACCAGCCCGATTACCGGCACTGGCACCATCACCGGCACTGGCACCATTACCGACACTGGCACGCTGACGGGTACTGGGGCAATCAGCAACACCGGCACACTGACCAGCACGGGCACGATCAGCAACTCGGTGAATATGGGTGCTGCCACCCCCACCACCGCGCCCGTGATTAGCACCCCGGCCCCGCCCGCGGCGACCCCGACCACGGCGGCGGTGGCAGCCACTCCCCCCCACCCCCCCCCCCCCAACGGCCCCCCCCAAACCCCCCCGCCCCCCCCCCACCCCCAAAACCCCCCCCACCCCTCCCTACACCCC
>JBBSEE010000343.1:0-4098 GCA_038239995.1 Chloroflexia bacterium
AGCAGGAGGGGGAGAACCAACAACCGATACTTCTTCATGCTAGAGTCCGCCTTTCTTTCTCCTTGACTTCTGCTAATCAACGTCCATGTCGCCGCCCTTGTGGGAACGGCCACGCCAATCCAGCCCTCTAAATCACCATTTGCGGACAACGGTGGATAATCCGACCTGGACACAGGTTACAGGTTAGCACGAGTCAGCCGATTTGTCAAATCGGTGCGTCAAAGAATCAAGATAGGCAAAACGGTGGCCCGCTTCGCCTATCTTTGCTTTGAGGGGGACGAAGGCCCGCTATGGCGTTTTGGTCATCTGCTCGGCACCGAGGCGGCCCAGCAGCACCTCGTAGGCGGTGCCCTTGTTTTCGGGGTGGTACTCGAAGCGTTGACGCTCGAAGTATTGCACTAGGTAGCTCTTGCCATCGCTCCTGCTCACCTCGTTGAACGGTTGGGACAGGGGCAGGCCGAACTGCTTGAGGCCGCCCAGTCGCGCCCACGCCGCGGCCATCGCTTGCCCACCCGCGCTGCTATCGCCCACTGTGTGCTGGGTTTGGGCGAACCATGTCGCGCCCGTCCCCGGATCGCTAATCGGCTTGAAGGCGGGCAAATCTTGCTTGCCTTGCACCGCCATGCTGCCGAGTAGCCCCAGCAGCACATTGTTGGGGGCGGTGTTCTCTGGATGCAACTCGAACCGCGCCCGCTCGAACCATTGGGTCTGGTAGGTCTTGCCATCGGTGGGCGATACCTCGTTATGCACCTCACTAATCGGCAGGCCGTTGATGTACAAGCTGTCCGCAAAGCTGTGCCCGCCTAGCCATGCGTTCCAGAACGCGCCCGATACGGTAAAGCCGGTCTCCTTGAAGGTGTAGCTGGTAGTGGTCGGGGTGGTCGGGGTCGCCGCGGCCGAGGGCGCGGCGGTGACGTTGAGGACGAAGTTATAGCTGGCAGTCTCGCCATTCGGGGTGTTCTGCACGTTCATCAACAGGGCAGGGTTGTAGATAGAGTCGCTGCTGTTATGCACCACGCCGGGGAAGAATAGCTGGGTGGTGAGGACCGGGCCGTTAGGGGCCTGCACCTTGACGTGGATATGCTCGGTGCGACCGGGGTATTCGCCGGGCACTAGCGTCTCCAGCGTGTACATCCCCGCTTGGTCGGTATACTGGTGGCCGCGTAGGGTGTAGCCCGCATTGTCGTATGCGCCACTGGCGTTCGCCTGCCAGAAGTCCAGCCATGCGTGGGCGATGGGCTGGCAGTTCTTGTCGAACACGTAGCCGGTGATGGTGACTTTGGTGCCGCTGATACCTGCGGTCAATAGCGAGGTGCGCTCCGGCGAACCGGCCTTATAGTATGGGCCTTCGGTCACGGATGGGGTGATGCTGCCTCTGCACGTGGTCGCCGCCTGCGCCGCCGCGCTGCTGGGGGTCATCGCCTGCCAGCCATAGATGAATAGCGAGGTGAGTAGCAACATCGCGACCGTAAGGTTCAGCCGTTTTCGGGTGGTGGTCATTCTCATGCTCCAATCTTTGCTTTGGGGTTATGGGTGTAGAGTACGGGTTGGGGCTACACGGGATATGTAGTCCTTATCGTGCTCATCGCTAGCCCCTTATGAGAGCAACTTAGCGGGGCGCAACGAGTAACAGGTCCAGTATAGCCGCTAGAGGTTAAGGGGGGATGAAGCGGGGATTAGAGATATGTGAATAGACCATTTGCTAACTTTTTTGCCGATAAGGCTCAATAATGCTCAACATATTGTAAGCAGAAGATGGTATAATGCCGCTATGTTGCTCAACCAACGAGCCGCTAAGTTAAACGTGATGGTAGTAAGGCCGCTACTTGCCTTGCACCGGCAGAAGATGGTATAATGCCGCTATGTTGCTCAACCAACGAGCCGCTAAGTTAAACGTGATGGTAGTAAGGCCGCTACTTGCCTTGCACCGATTGTTATACTATTTGGGAGTTACGCGGTTGGGGCGGGATTTACGCCTGATGACGTAGGGGCGAATCGCATCCGCCCTGCTCAACTGCGTTACTCCTATTATCGAAAGGGAAAAGTTCTCGTGTATAAGTACAATCGTCTAGCCGTGATGGTAGCCCTGATTATGATGGTCGGGCTGCTGGCCGCGTGTGGCGGTAGCAACCCCACCGCCGCACCCAGTGCCACCAACACGGTAGCCGCGCAACAACCCACCACCGCCCCCCCTAGCGGCAACGTGGATGCCACCCCCACAGCAGGTGGCAGCGTCCCCGCCGCGAACCCTACCTCCGCGCCCAGCGGCGAGGGGCAGAGCGGCGCGGTACTGGCCGATAGCGGCTTCCGCGCCAACAAGGACGGCTTCAACTTCCGCAACTTCGGCAACCAATACCCCGACACCCCCCCCACCTTCAGTGTGGAAGCTGCCCGCAAGCTACTCGGCGACAAGGCGATTTGCGCCCAACTGGACGGCACCACTTGCACCCCCTCGGCAGAGGCGACCCAGTGGATTGACCAGATGAACAAGGGCATCAACGGCGGCCACTGCGAGGGCTTTGCGGTCGCCAGTTTGCAGATATTCAAGGGGCTAGCCAAGCCCAGCGACTTCGGTGGGACAGCCGTGCCAGACTTGCAGCTCGACCCGGCCCAGCCGGACAGCAACCCCCCACTCATCGCCCAAATCGCCGATGGCTGGACGCTGCAAACGCTGCAACCAGTGCTGTCCACCCGTAATGCTAGTTTCAGCAACAAGCCGGGCCAAGTGCTGGACCTAATCATCGCCTCGATGCAGAATGGCACCCCTGACCCGCTCACCCTCAGCTTCTGGAAGCCCGGCTACAAAGAGGGCCACGCGGTGGTGCCGATTTGGGTGGAGGACAAGGGCAACAGCATCGTCTGGCTGCACATCTACGACAACAACTATCCCGCCGAGGACAAGTACATCGAGTTCGACCGCAAGGCGGACACGTGGCGTTACTCCACTGCTGCCGACCCGACTAAGGATGCCAGTGCCTACCTCGGCGATGCCACCACCTTCACCCTCGCGGTTACGCCCCTATCGGCCCGCACCAAGCCGCCCGTCTGCCCCTTCTGCAAGAACGCCAGCGGCAGCGGCCTGTTCGCCCCCGCCGCCGGGTCGCAGGATGAGCAAGTGATGCTCGATGGCAACGCCCAGATGCTGTTCACCGATAAGGACGGGCACAAGTTCGGTTATGAGAACGGCAAGTTCGTCAGCGATATTGCGGGCGCGAGCCAAACCCTGCTCCCCGGCGGGCTAGGCCACGACCATGGCCCCATCTACAATCTGCCAGAAGGGGCCGACTACCAAGCTACCCTCGAAGGTGGCGACCTTGCCAGCGCGGATAATGAGGAAGTTGCCATGTTCGGGCAGGGCATGGCGGTGGATGTGCAAGGTATCAAGCTGGACAAGGGCCAGAGTGACAGCCTCAGTCTCGGCGGCGACGGCCACAAGTTCAGCTACAAACCCAGCGGCGCGGAAACCCCCAAGGTCAAGATTGCCGATGGGGTAGGGGGCAAGGACTATGGCTTCACCCTCGACGGCCTCGACTTCTCCGCTGGTGAAGAGATGGACTTCACTATAGACGAAACCACCGGCAAGCTGGCAATCAAGGATGCTACGGGCACCCCTGACAAGTACGACCTCACCTTCACCGAGGTGGATGCTACCGGCAGCCACAGCTACACCCACAAGGACATCGAACTCAACCCCGGCGACACTGAGTACATTGACTTCGGGGCGTGGCAAGACAATCAGCCCCTCAACGTCGAAGTGGACAAGGGCAGCGACGGCTCGATTGATAACACCATGAGCGAGCCGGAGCAGTAATCCCCACCCGCCAAGCCAATACTGTACCAACCACAGGGGCGCATCTTTTGGGATGCGCCCCTACGCCATACGATTTTGGATTGGGTAGACGCGCTTGATGCGGGCGAGTGCAACCCGCCCCATGCCATCCGGTTTTCCGCTGCTCCGCTGGACCTAATCTGCTGGCTAGTAGCTGATGACACAAATGGGGCGCACCCAGCAAGATGCGCCCCTCATTCTCGATTCTAGATTCTACCTTCTGCCTACGGGGTGGTGACCCCCTTGTAAACAATCTGGCACATCTGGTC
>JBBSEE010000344.1:0-4090 GCA_038239995.1 Chloroflexia bacterium
TCAATGTCGCGCTCGGCGGCGAACTCTGGGGCGTGGTCGCCGATGACGATGAGACCGGCATCGTGGTACTTGTTGTAGACCGCCTGCAAGCCGGGTAGGGCGTGGGTACAGTTGATGCACTCGAAAGTCCAGAACTCGACAATGACCACATGGCCGCGCAGGTCGGCGGCGGTGAGCGGCTGGCTGTTAATCCATACGTCCGACTTTATCAGCGGGGCGGGGCCGCGACTATTGTCTAGGCTGGAGCGATAGGGTTGGGTGGCGGGTTGCGAGTTGGAGGTGGCGGGCTGCGGGTTAGTGGCGGCAGAGTTGTCGGCGGGGGCAGACACAGCGGGCTGGTTGCCCACTTGCTCCCCACCACAGGCGGCCAGCAGCAGCGTGGCAGCGACTAGCATCATCGCGCGGCGGAAAATCACGGTTGGTTTCAGCATAATGGGTCTCCTTGCTAACAAATGGCTGGCTCGGCTAGTGGCTAGATTACGGCTGTACCAGTAATACGCAATTTATGGCCTGCTGGATGGGTAGATTATCGCCGTAACACGCGGGCGCAATGCGCGGGCGCAATGAATCGCGCCCCTACATCAGATGACGCGGGCGCAATGCGCGGGCGCAATGAATTGCGCCCCTACATCAGATGACGCGGTAGGGGCGTGATAAATCACGCCCTGCCAATCTTTCTATTACATTAGCGGCCCAGTTCGTGCTTTGACACTGGCGCGACCGATATGTTAGACTGCTGGGGACAACTACTATGGGAATGAGGGGTGAGCATGGGCAATCCGTCCGGTTATATCAAGACTATCTTGGGGCTGGCCGCGGGGGTGGGGGTAGTGGCGGCCACCAATGCGGTGATTGACGCGCAAGTGGGCGAGGTGGAGAGCGTACTGGTGGGCGAGACCCGCTACTACGCATGGCGCGAAGGGGATGTGTTCTATAAGCTGCGCGGGCCAAAGGGGGCCGACGGGCAAATCAGCGCGACTGCCACCCCCGTGCTGTTGCTACACGGTATCAACGCTGCCGCCAGCAGCTACGAGATGCGAGCGGTGTTCGGGCCACTCGCGGAGCAATATGCGGTCTACGCCCCCGACTTGCTCGGCTTCGGCGAGAGTGACCGGCCCCCGCTGGACTACGAGGCCGAGCTATATGTGCAACTGATTGGCGATTTCGCCCGCGATATAATAGGAAGCGGGCAAGGAATAGTGGCGATTGCCAGTTCGCTGACCGGCGCGTACCTCATCGAAGCCGCCGCCCGTGAGCCAGAACTATTTGCCAAGCTGGTGCTAATCGAACCGACCGGCATTCACGCCCTTGCCAACCCCCCTCATCCGCTGCAATATCTGCTCTACGCCGCGCTGCGTAGCCCAGTGGTGGGCGACAGCCTGTTCAACCTGCTTACTGCGCGGCGCAGCCTGAGCAGCTTCCTCAAGCGCGATGCCTACCACAACCCCAAGTTGGTCACGGCGGATATGATTACCGATTACCACACCGTCGCGCATCAAGAGGGGGGCAAGTACGCCCCCGCTGCGTTCGTGGGCGGGCGACTCAACCTCGATATTGCCGACTCGTTCGCCAGTTTGCCGCTGCCGATACTGCTGACGTGGGGGCGGCAGGCGACTATCACCCCGGTCTGGCAATTGGAAGACTTCCTCGATGCCAACCCCCACGCGGTCGGTCGCATCATCAACAACAGCAGCCTGCTGGTCCATGACGAGCAGGCGGAAGAATGGCTAGCGTTGGTGCGTGATTTTATCGGCCCGCCTAACGCGGCTTGATTATCGCCTTGATGTTCCGCACCACCTCTTGCACCAGCGGCTCTTGCTCTAGGTTGGCCTTGTGCATGGTGCGCTGGGCGGCCTGTAGTTGTTCCTGCTCGGCGGGGGTAAGGGTCTTAGCGGTCAGCACCAGCACCGGCAGGTCGCGGATGCGCGGGTCGGGTGATTGGCGCAGGCGGCGCAGCACCTCGAAGCCGTCTATCAGCGGCAGCATCAAATCTAGCAACACAAGGTCGGGCGGGGCGGCGGCGATGCGCTCCAACGCCAGTTTGCCGTTCTCCGCCTCGCTCACCAACCAGCCCTGCTCGGTCAATGCCTCGTGTAGCACCGCCCGCATATGGGGGTCATCTTCGACCACCATAATCGTCTGCTCCGCCTGATGAGGGCCAAGCAGCCGTTGCACCACGCTGAACAATTGCTCCCGCTCAACAGGCTTGACCAAATACTCACTCGCGCCGAGGCTAAAGCCGAACCGCTGGTTGTCCACCACGCTAATCACCACGATGGGGATGGCCGCGGTGGCAGGGTTGACTTTTAGCTGATTAAGCACACTCCAGCCGTCGGCGCGGGGTAGGTTGATGTCAAGTGTAATCAGGTCGAGGCGCATCTGCTCGGCAACTTTGGCCGCCTGTTGCCCGTCGCTGACGGTGACGGTGCGATAGCCCTCATCGCGCAGCAGGGTGGTCAATATCTGCCCAAAGTCGGGGTCATCTTCGACAATCAATACCAGCCGCCCTTCATCCACTTGCTGCTCCGGGCTGGGCGGCTGGTGATGGGGGATGGGGTATTCGCCCACCCGTTGCAAGGGGGCGGGGGGATGATGCCCATCGCGCTCATCGGCCAATGGTAGGGTGAAGGTAAAGGTCGCCCCCTCACCCACGCCCTTGCTGGTGGCGATAATCCGCCCCCCGTGCAACTCTACCAGCCGCTTGGTAATCGCCAACCCCAGCCCGGTGCCGCCGAAGCTGCGGTTGCTGGCACTGTCCACCTGATAGAACCGCTCCCAGACCCGCTCCAACTGGTCGGGGGCGAGGCCGATACCGCTATCGGTCACTTGCACCGCCAGCATCGCCCGCTCACCTTTCGCCTGCTCCGGGGTTAGCAAAGAGGCCCGCACGCTGACGCTGCCCCCCGCCGGGGTGAACTTGATGGCGTTAGAGAGCAGGTTGATGAAGATTTGCTGTACCCTCTGCTCATCCACCCACACAAGGGGCAGGGGTTGCATCACGTATTGGCTGAGTTGCACATTCTTGCTATTGGCTAGCGGCTGGATGTAGGTTAGGGCGTAGCTAATCGCCGCCGCCACATCCAGCGAACGGAACTGCAAGCCAATCGCCCCGGTTTCGAGGCGCGAGACATCGAGCAGGTCGTTGATGAGGGAGAGCAGCCGCTGGGCGTTGCTGCGAATCGCCTCTAGCTGTCGTTCGCCGCGCTCATCAAGATTGGCGCGGCGCATCATGATGTCGCTGTAGCCGAGAATCGAGGTCAAGGGGGTGCGTAGCTCGTGGCTGATGTTTGCCATGAACTCGTCGCGAATGCGCTCCGCCTCGCGCACCTCGGTCACGTCGCGCAGCACCATCAGCCCGCCGCTTATCTTGCCCTCGCTATCTTGCAGAGGCGCGGCACTAACCACTATCGCTCGCTCTTGGCGGTCGGGCCGCCGCACCATGATGGTCACATCCCGTACCACCCGCTGGTCGTTGAGCGCGGTGTACAGCGGCAACCGCTCAGTGGGGTACGGCTCGCCCGCAGTAGTGTAAAGCTGGTACACCTCGGCATGAACGGTTATATCGGCGGTGGGTGCGGCAGGGCGGCCTAGTATCTGCTCACCTTGCGAATTGAGGCGCACGATGCGGCCCACGAGGTCGGTTATCGCTACTCCGTCCACCATCTGGCTAATTACCGACTCGAACTCGGCGGAGCGGATGGCGGCACGTTCCAGCGCGTTGGCTAGCTGCTCACTGCGGGTGGCAAGCTGGGTGTAAAGCGCGGCGTTACGCACAATCGCGCTGAAGAAGTAGCCCAACGATGCGAGCGCGTCCTCCTGCTTGCGGCTGACCTTCAACCCCGCTTGGTCCTTGCTGTATAGCTCCACCGCGCCGATGCCCTGCTCTTGGAAGGTAAGCGGCAGCAGCAGGGCGCGGGTGAACTCGCGCACCAATCCCCCCGGCGGCGACCCGGTATCGAGCAGCACGTGGACCGGCTTGCCCGCCTTAATCGCCGCCTCCACCCCGCTCCCCGTGCAGGTGAAAGTCGCTAGCGATGCGCCGGGAGCCGCCCCATGCTCGGCGGCCACCCGACAAGTCTCCCCTTGTTCA
>JBBSEE010000345.1:0-4070 GCA_038239995.1 Chloroflexia bacterium
GCCCGCGCGATTGTCGAAGCATGGCGGGAGCAACGGGTGATTAAGGAATTGATGCGCTTCCTGCAAGCGCAAGGGGTGAACGTGTCGCTGGCCCTGCGTATCTATAAGCACTACGGTGACGAGGCCTTGGCGGTGTTGCAAGAGCATCCCTACCGCTTGACTGAGGACATTTATGGCGCGGACTTCGCGGTGGCCGACCGGATGGCGACCAATCTGGGCCTCACCCGCGACTCCGATGAGCGCATCGCCGCCGGGTTGGTGCATATCCTGCGCCAGCACTGCGACGGCAGCGGTCACGTGTTCATCCCCCGCCCCGCCCTACTCGCCGCGGCGCAATCGCTGCTCGGTGTCCCCCCCACCCGCCTCGATTACGTGCTGGATGAAGTGATGGACGGCGAAACGGTCAAGCTAGAGCAGGTAGGTGAGCAGGCAGTCGTCTACCCGATTAGCCTGTACCGCGCCGAGGTATACGTTGCTAGTGCCTTGAAGCAGCTACACTATTCGCCCCAAGACCGCCTCTCCCGCTTCAAGCTGTTCAACTGGGAACGCGCCCGTGACTTCATCCACCAGCGCACCGAACTCGACCTCAGCGACCAGCAGCAGTCTGCCGTTCGTGCCGCGCTGACCAGCAAGGTGATGGTGCTGACCGGCGGCCCCGGCACGGGCAAGACCACCACCCTGCGGGCGATTATCGAATTGCTGAAGGCGCGGGGTGGCAGCGTCATCCTTGCCGCCCCCACCGGACGGGCGGCCAAGCGGCTGACCGAGGCGACCGGCGCACCGGCCTGTACTATCCACCGCCTGCTGGAACTCAAGCCCGGCGGGGCGGCGGAGTATCACCTTGCCAACCCCCTCGATGCGGATATGATTGTGATTGACGAAGCCTCGATGATGGACTTGACCCTTGCTACCGCCCTGCTGCGGGCGATTCCGCCCGTCTCTCACCTCGTGCTGGTGGGTGATGCCGACCAGTTGCCGCCGGTTGGCCCCGGCGCGGTGCTGCGCGACATCATAGCCAGCGAAGCGATTCCCACCGTGCGGTTGGAAACCGTGCTCCGCCAAGCCGAGCAGAGCGCAGTGGTGGCGAACGCGCATCGCATCAACGCGGGGCAGCCCCCTCGCATAGACAACCGCGCGGATGGCGACTTCTTCTTCTTCAACGAGCCGAACCCCGCCGCCGCTGCCGACCTGATTGCCAACCTTGTGGCCGAGCGCATCCCCGCCAAGTTTGGCTATTCATCGTTGGAAGATATACAGGTGCTATCCCCCATGCACGCGGGGCCGGTGGGGGTAGAGGCGTTGAACCAGAAGCTGCAAGAGTTGCTCAACCCCGCCGCCTCCCACAAGGCGGAGCGACGCTATGGCGAACGCATCTTCCGCGAAGGCGACAAGGTAATGCAGATAGTCAATGACTACGACAAGCAGGTTTTCAACGGTGACATCGGGCGGGTGGTGAAGATTGACGATGAGGAGCAGAGCGTGCGGGTGCTGTTCGATGCCGAGTGGTCGGCCCTATACAGCTTCAGCGAACTGGATGAGCTAATCCACGCCTACGCCATCAGCATCCACAAGAGTCAAGGCAGCGAGTATCCGGTGGTCATCATCCCGGTCACGCTGGAACATCGGCGGATGCTGGCCCGCAATCTGTTGTATACGGCGGTTAGCCGCGCCCGCAAGCTGGTGGTGCTAGTGGGCAGCCGCGAGGCGATTACCGCGGCGGTGCTAAACCAACGTAGTGCGGCTCGCTGCTCTGCGCTGGCGGTGCGACTAAGGTAATGGTAATTGTGAATTAAGGAGGGCAAAGATGACCAAAGGTGAATTGCTCGACAGGATGCGTCGCGAACGAGCGGCGTGGGACGCGCTCATTGCCCAAGTGCCAGAGCAACGCATCGCCGAGCCGGGGGTACAGGGCGAGTGGTCAATCAAAGACATCCTCGCTCATGTGGCGACCTACGAATTGTGGACGGCTAATCAATTGCGACTGGCGAACGGTGGCACTGAGCTTGCCTCCGCCTTGTTCTCCCCTGACGACACTGATGAGACCACTACTGAGCAGCGCAATGCGTTTCTGTACAAGCAGAACCATGACCGCCCTCTTGCAGACATTCGCGCTGACTCCGCGCTAGCGTTCCGCGAACTGATCAACGCCATCGCTGCTCTGTCTGACGCGCAATTGAACGACCCCAGCCTGATCGGATGGTGGAATCAGCCCGCCCTAGAGGTCGTCCCCAATCAGTGCTACGAACATTATCAGCAGCATCGCCCCGACATCGAAGCGTGGCTGGCAAAAGGTTAGGTTGCAAAGTTGGGTGTTGATGAGCTTCATACGGGCGCAATGAGTTACGCCCCTACAGGCAATGACACTGTAGGGGCGTGATTTATTACACCCGCCCACTTTGCCACCTCCCCATCTTAACTACCAATCCTCGGTTGCAAGCGCGGGCCAAAAGTGGTATAATTAGGATGACCAACAACCCCTGACTGCATCTGACCGAAAGTGGGCGAACCCCCACTTTTTTGTTTGGGGGTAATTTAATATCGAGGCTAAGTCCCGCGGCTAAATCGCGGGCGGGGAAGGTGACTGCTAACAATGAAGAGCGAACTATACGCCGCCATATCGCAAATCGCTGCCGAGCGCGGCATTGCCAGAGAGGTGATCATCGAGAGCCTAGAGGCGGCCCTACTTAGTGCCTACAAGCGACAGGTGGGCGACAACGTGGATGCTACGGTCAAGATTGAGCCGAACGACGCGGGGGCGCGGGTATATGCCCACAAGCTGGTGGTCGAGGGGCCGACCGATGACATCAACCAAATCACGCTGGAGAAGGCGAAGAAGATTAAGGCTAGCGCGAAGGTGGGCGACACCATTGACGTGGAGAGTACCCCCAACGACTTTGGCCGCATCGCCGCACAGACCGCCAAGCAGGTGGTGTTGCAGCGTATCCGTGAGGCGGAGCGCGACCAAGTATACAGCGAGTATTACGACCGCGTGGGCGACATCATCAACGGCACGGTGCAGCGGCAGGAGCAGCATTCGCTCATCCTCGAACTGGGCAAGGCCGAGGCGGTGCTGCCGGAGAGCGAACAGGTCAAGAGTGAACGCTATCGTCTCGGCCAGCGGCTGAAGGTCTACCTCGTCGAGGTGCAGAAGAGTCATCGCGGCCCGGCACTGGTGGTCAGTCGCACCCATCGCAACCTGCTGCGCCGCCTGTTCGAGCTAGAGGTGCCGGAGATACACAGCGGCACGGTGGAGATTAAGTCCATCGCCCGCGAACCCGGCACCCGCTCCAAGGTAGCAGTCGCCGCGCGGCAAGAAGGGGTAGACCCAGTCGGCTCCTGCGTGGGGATGCGCGGTATCCGCATTCAGAACATAGTCAACGAGCTATACGGCGAGAAGATTGACGTGGTGCAGTGGAGCGAAGACCATCACGCCTACATCGCCAACGCCCTCAGCCCCGCACAGGTAGTTAGCGTGGACCTGAACGAGGATGAGAAGACCGCCACCGTGGTGGTACCAGAGCGGCAACTGTCGCTGGCGATTGGCAAGGAGGGGCAGAACGCCCGCCTCGCCGCCAAGCTGACTGGTTGGCGGATTGACATCAAGAGTGCCAGCGCGGGCATTCGACAGGAAGAGGACGAGTTCGCCCGCCGCGCCCGCGAAGCGTTCAGCGAGGACGGCGGCTTTGCCGCCAGCGAAATGAGCATCCCCGACTTCACCATGGCGGCTGGCCCCACCGACGAAAAGCGGGCGGTGCGTGAGGATAACACCATCGTCTATCGCGGCAACAGCTACGGGCCGCTGGAGGATGAACTGGCGGGCGAGACGGTCTACCTCGCCGAACGCGATGGCAACTTGCGGGTTCGCACCGCCACGCGGGTAGTGGGCAACTTCCCGCTGCAAGAGGCGGCAGGCGCAACCGAGGACGACGAACCCGAAGCCTAGCCAACATATACCCAATCCAAAATAGGAGTTACACAGTTGGGCAGCAGGGCGGATGCGATTCGCCCCTACGTCAACCGGCACAAAGCTACCCCCAACCGCGTAACTCGTACCAAAATCTAAAATCCAA
>JBBSEE010000346.1:0-4069 GCA_038239995.1 Chloroflexia bacterium
CAGCCCTCATCCACCCCATACTTGGCCGGGTGCGTCACCACATCCAGCCCGCTGGCAAGCTCATAAGACGGTGCAAGGCGGAAAGCCAACTCCACATCGTTAACGGTCATAGTTGCCTCATCCTAGTCTAAAGTCCACTTCCCTGATTAGATTTGCGTCTAATGCGGATTATAGCAGGCGGGGTGGGGGCTGTCAATCTTCCGCCCCTCCGCCCTTCCGTAGTTCAAAAATACTGGCCCACCCCCAATCATCGGGGGTGGGCCAATCGTGGTAGGGGCGAGTGGCACTCGCCCTTTTCAGATTACACCAGCAGCAGCAGTGCGGGGCCGAACATCACTGCCACCGATAGCGCGAGGGTGGGCAGGTGGCGGGCGAGGGGACGACGCTCACGCCGCGCCCAGCGCACTAGCTGGCGCATCTCCGTGTCCGCCGCGTTGCGCCGCGCCCAGCCCCAGACCACCAGCAGGGCGAGGGCGTTGTTGCTTGCCATCAGGGTGCCGAAACCGAGCATCCACACCAGCCGTATCCCCGCTTGGGCCTCGTCCAGCCACGCGCCGCCCAGCAGGTGGCTCCAGCCCATCGCCATCAGCCAGTTAGCGGCGATAGTGACGACGGCGACGAGGCCGATTACCCCCAGCTTGCGCCAATCCAGAGCGGGGCGGGGCGGGGTGGCGGTGAGCATCCGATTGCTAATCTGTGCCTGCATCATGGTTATTTCTCCAATCTTGGGCGCGAACTAGGTTCACTCTAGGTCACTCTGGTTGATATTGCACAAACTATGCCACAATCCGAACACCTGTTCTTTCCCTGCTGCGCTTATAATAGCACCTTTTGCTCAGTTTGTCAAGAGATTTGCCCGATTTACTAAACTGATTTTTGCTAAGTTTGCTAAATCACGCAAAACGCTTGCATTTTTGGGAAAACCCTTGTATAATGATAGGCATGAGGGATGAGGGATGAGGCATGAGGGCCTCGCACCCACCCCCAGCCCCTCGCGGTGGGAGGGGAGATTAGCACCCAGCCCCTCGCGGTGGGAGTGAGCAAGCTGTAATCCAAAATCTAAAATCCAAAATCCAAAATCTAAAATCGCATTCATGGATGATACCACCACAATTGGCGAACTGAAGGAGATGTGCCGCGCGTTCATCACTGCGCGGGATTGGCAGCACGATGGGGTGAAAGACCTCGCGCTGGCGATGAGCATCGAGGTGGGCGAAGTGCTGGAACACCTCCGCTTCAAGCCCGATGCCGAGGTGCGCGAGTACCTTGCCGACCCCGACCACCACCGCGAGGTGGCCCACGAGGTGGCCGATGTATTCTACTTCGTGATGACGATTTGCTTGCAGATGGGGATGGACTTGACCACCGCCTACCGCGAGAAGATGGCAATCAACGAAGCCCGCTACCCCGCGCATCTGGCGAAGGGGAGCAACAAGAAGTGGACCCACTACGTCGAGGCAATTGCGTCCGAGGAATCGGCTTAGATAAAACTGGAAAGAGGAGATGAACACGATGGCAGAGCCGATTAAGCACAACCCGCGCGGCAGCGAACAGGCAGCCAAGTTCGGCCAGTATCTGCGTGAGCTACGCAAGGAGCGCAACCTGACCCTGCGCGACATCGAGGAGCGCACCGATATTAGCAACAGCTACCTCAGCCAGCTAGAGAACGGCTATATTGACCAGCCCTCGCCCCGCAACTTGCAGCGGCTGGCCCAAGTGTACGGCATCAGCTACGAGAGCCTGATGACACAAGCGGGCTACCTCAGCCCCCGCGCCCTCGGTGAAGCTGGCCCTAGCCGCTCCGCCTTCAACATCATTGACGACCTCAGCGCAGAAGAGGTCGAGGAGGTGCAGGATTTCGTCAAGTTCCTGCGCTTCAAGCGACAGCAGAGATAGAGTCAAGAAGGTAGAAGGTAGAATCTAGAATAAGGATAAGACCATTCAACTTGTCACCTATGCCCTACTTACCCCGGCATTCTAGATTCTACCTTCTTCATTCCTCATTCCCCAACCCGCCTATGCCCTCAGCCACCGCCAGCGAAACCCGCGCCCAGCGGGCCGAGATTCGACAAGCCGCTCTCAGCCTGCTGCACGAGGGCGGCATCACCGACCCCCCCGCCCTGACCGCCCCCCTACTGACCGCCTGTAAGCTGGCTACCGAGACCTTCGCCTACTCCGAGATGATGGCTCCGCTCGCCCCCGGCCAGCGCGAGTCGGCCAAGCTAGCCGCCAAACGCGCCCGCCTTGCCCGTATGGATATTGATGTCAAGGTACGCGGCATTCTGGATACCCAAGATAGCGTAGTCTACACCCACAACTCGCTCAGTTCCGACCAACGCCGCTTCTGCACCTTCCACGAACTGGGGCATTATCGCCTCACGTGGCATCGCGACCTCTTCTACCAGTGCAGCGAACTGGACATGAGTCCAGATACCCTTGCCGCTTTGGAGCAGGAAGCCAACTGGTTCGCCACTGAGTGCGCCTTCCTCGGCGACCGCTTCGCGCAGGAGGTGGCCGACTACAAGGTGGGGATTGGCACCATCCGCAAGCTGACCCGCATCTACCAGACCAGCTTCGAGGCCACCGCCCGCCATTACGTGGAGTGCCAGCCCGCGCCCGTCGCCCTGCTGGTGCTTGGCCCCCGCCCCGACCTCGGCAGCAGCATGGACGCGGGCCAGCCGCTGCTGGCGGTCAAGTATGCGGTCACCTCGTTGGCGATGCGGCGGCTGGGGGGTGGCTATATCGCCCCCAACACCCTCATCGCGTGGCAACACCCCGCCACCGAGCTATACCTGTCGCGCACCAATCGGCAAATGAGTGCGCCCGACCTGCTCACCTTCGCCCCCACCCAGAACACCCTGCCATGCGAGACCGAGCTAATGTCCAACGGCTACAACGTGTTCGTGCTGGCGTGGCCCAGCAGACGGTGGTAAGTTTTGAGTTTTGAGTTGGGGTAAGTAATATGTAGGGGCGCGGATTTATCGCGCCCCCGTGATGCGCATCAACGCTGTCCGCTTGTCCGCTTTCGAGTCCGCTGGCTAACTACCTCACCCGTTGAGAGTTCAATGATATGGATGATACCGCGCGGAGCATCGCGCTCTACAACGTGATGGCCGAGCGCATCGCCGCCGCCCCGCAGCGGCGCATCAGCTTCGCCGAGTTCATGGCCCTCGCCCTCTATCACCCCACGTTGGGCTATTACTCTGCCCCCAGCGACAAGATTGGCGGCGCGGGGGCGGACTTCTATACCAGCCCCGACGTGTCCCCCGCCTTCGGTCAGCTTATCGCCCATCAACTGGTGCAGTGCTGGCAGATGCTGGGTCAACCCCGCCACTTTACCATCGTGGAGCAGGGCGCGGGGGTGGGCAAGCTGGCCCGCGACATCCTTGCGGAAATCAGCCTCGTCCAGCCCGACCTCTATACTAGCCTGCGCTACGCAATTGTGGAAATCAGCCCCGACCTACGGGCGCGGCAACGTACCACCATCCCCGCCGCCGCGCCAGTAGATTGGCACGCGCGGCTGGCCGAGGTTGGCCCCCTCGAGGGGGTCATCCTCAGCAACGAACTGGTGGATGCTTTCCCCGTGCATATTGTGGTGGGGCAAGAGGGTGGCGGGCTGGCCGAGGTCTATGTCACCACTGATACCGCTGCGCCGCCCGATAACCCCCATCTACAACTGCGTGAGGTCATCGCCGAATCCAGTACCGCTGCCTTGCCCGCCTACTTCGCCCGCCTCGGCATCGCTATCCCGCGCGGCAACCGGGCCGAGGTCAATCTAGCGATGCTGGACTGGCTGGCCGAGGTTGCGGGTGTGTTGCAGCGCGGCTACGCCATCACTATTGACTATGGCAGCACCGCTGACCGCCTGTACAGCCCGCGCCGCACCGACGGCACTTTGCTCTGCTACTATCAGCACACCCTCAGCCCCAATCCCTACATTCGGCTGGGCGAGCAGGACATCACCGCGCAGGTAGACTTCACCACCCTGATGCAGCACGGCGAGCAACTCGGCCTCCGCACCCTCGGCCTGACCACACAGGCGGTCTTCCTTGCCAGCCTCGGCATCGGC
>JBBSEE010000347.1:0-4067 GCA_038239995.1 Chloroflexia bacterium
CGCTTATACTCTAAGCGGCATTGTCCACGATGCCGCCAACAACCCGATTAGCGCGACCATCGAAATCACCCCCGCGACCGGCTTGACCGTGACCACTGGCCCTAGCGGAAACTACTCCGTCTCCCTCGAACAGAACCTGTACGATGTGCTGGCCGTCCCCGACGACCACTGCCTTGCCGCCAACACGGCCACGATTGACCTTACTCATAACACCGTCCAAAACTTCCTCGTCAATCGCAAGGTTGACCAATTCGGCCATATCTGCTACACCGAGGCGATGCAGTGGATAGCGGGCACCAATCAGGTCAACTTCCCCAACCCCACCGGTAGCGGCCAAGTGTACACCACCGCCCTGCCGCTCAACTTCGACTTCCGCTTCTATAGCGGGCCGGAGTCGCGCATCAACATCCTGCAAGACGGCTTCGTTACCTTCGGCCCCCGCGAGAACCAAGACCGCAACCGCTTCGCTAATACCTCCATCCCCGATGTGTTCGACCCCAACTACGGCATCTATGCGTGGTGGAACATCATCAACCTGCCCGGCACCTCCAACACCGGGGTGTATACCAGCGTAGTCGGCACCGCCCCCAATCGCAAGCTTGCGATCGAGTGGCGCAACGTCAAGCTGGGCGACGGGGTGACCACCGTCAGCTTCGAGATTGTGTTGCAGGAGGGGGTGCAGAGCAACACCACCGGCAACATCTGGGTCAACTACCAGAACGATGGTGGCAACAACGGGCGCGGCCTCGCGGCCACATCGGGCATCGAAGCCTTGCCCGACTATACCCAAGTGCCAGTCGTCAATGATGGCATCCAGTTCGCCTTCAACGAGCCGGTGTTGACCAATGGGCTAGCGGTTCACTACTATCTGCCGCCGCAGGGGACGATTCATGGCCGGGTTTTGGATAAGCACACCCCCGGTCGTGACCCCCTCGGGGCGACGGTGCAGATACTAGGCACCTCCCACCGCGCCACCACCCTCTCCACCGACGGTAGGTTCACCCTCTCCGCCAGCGTGGGCCAATATACGGTGCAGGCCTCGGCCCGCCGCTACCTGACCGCGACCCAAGCCGTGACCATCACCGCCAACTCGGAAATCACCCTGACCGACTTCCTGCTCGGCAGCCCGGTGGTTGACCCCGAAGCCCCCGCCTATACCAATATGTGGACCTACGTCAACACCACGAAGACCTACTCCTTCACCGTCAACGACCTCGGCGAACAGGATATGCCATGGATTCTGCGCGAGGCCTTGGACAACGGCGGGGGCGGCCTGCTGGTCAAGTCGGGGAGCGGTGGCCCCTTGCCCAACTGGGCGATTGGCTCCCTGTCCGACCCCCATGCCGCCCACCTCGATGCCCCCGCATCACCGATTACCCAGTGCATCACCGGCACCGTCGGGGTAAAGAGCAGCCGCCTCGTCTATGAAGATGCCAACGTGGTGACTAAGCCCGGCTGGCACACCCAAGCGAACTATACCTTCGAGACCAGCCCCCCCCATGCCGCCCCCAACACCGCGCCCGCGCACATCCTGATGTACTCCGACGACCAAGTATCGGAATATGCGGGCGACGGTATCAACCCGCCCGACCTCAATCACCAACTGCCCGCCCGCGCCCTCTGCCAACTCGGCTATCGCGCCAGCGTCAACGCCCACTTCGACGATGTGGACGGCTTCTGGTCCGACCTCAACAACCCCCTCAACCAGTGGGACATCGTGGTGATTAGCCTAGAGATACACGAAGACTTCGGCGGCGACCAAGGTGGCTGTCACCCCACCTGCGCCAAGAACCACTGGCCGGAGTTGAAATCCTACTACGACGGCAGAAATGGCCGCCCCGCTGGCAAGGTGGTGATGAGTACATGGGATATTGGTGGCACCGAAATCGGCGGCTCAATCCCCGATGCGGTGGACTTCTTCACCAACCGCATGGGCGGTATCGTGCGGGCTTACGATGTCAACTCGCGCAACATCTACCTATGGCCTTTGCAGCAGCGCGACCAGTTCTACACCACTCCATACACCATCACCAGCATCACTAACCTCAACGTCTACGACTATAGTTCCAAGCACCTCACCTACATGGACACCAACGACATCATCGGCGAGTGCAAGGCGGGCTTCAACTCCACCACGCCCATCCCCGGCGGCTGCGGTTTGATTGCCAGCTACGACGGACGCGGCGTGCTAGCCTCCTTCCGCCTCAGCGAGGACAATACCGAGCATAGCTTCGGCGCACCTTATCACCCGGTCAAGTGGTGGTGCAACATGATTAACCAAGTGGTCAGCCCGCCCATCAACTTCGGCGACATCCCTTGGATTAGCGAGAACCCCTTCACCGGGGTCAGCACCGCGAACAATGGCAACCCTTCGCAAGTGGTGTTCACCATTGACGCGACCAACATCCACACGCGCACCATCACCCCCCTGAGCGGTTACCTCTACCTCGGCACCAACGACCCACACGTCGCGCCGGTAGGGGTTGCCATCCCCCTCAGCTTGACCGTGATTATGCTCAACGACCCCACCCCCACCCCCGCCCCGCCCCCTCTGGTGGACCTTACGGTGCGGAGCATCACGGTGCAAGGCGCGGGCAGCCCCAATCCCGACCACCCCACTGTCAACATCCCCGCCACCGTCACCGTCGGCATCAGTAATGTGGGCAGCATCGCGGGCACTTCGCAGTTCGCGGTGGACGTGTTCTATGACCCCCCGATTACCCCCACGCTGGGGATGCAATGTATTCCCATACAGGGCGAGGCCTGCTATCAGTCTAGGCCAGCTCTACAAGGCGGCGGCAGCGTGATTGTGACCTTCCATCACACCTTCACCACGCCGGGGGTACACAAGATTTGGGTCATCGTCAACACCGACCTATCGCAGCGAGAGCCAACCCAAGTGTTGGGCAACAACGTGGGCGAGGCCGATGCCTGCGTCGCCACCCGCCCCGGCCAAACCTTCAACGATACCCTACCCAGCAACATCTTCTACCTTGCTATCGAGCATCTAGCCTGTCACGGCGTGGTACAGGGCATCGGCGGCGGCCTATTCGCCCCCAACACGCTAACTACAAGGGGACAGTTCGCCAAGATGGTGATAAAAGGGTTCAACTTCCCCTTGTACACACCTACTACACCCACTTTCCACGATGTGCCGAACACTTACTTCGCTTATGTCTACATCGAGACCATGGTACACGTGGGCATCACCAGCGGATACACCCAAGCGCAATGTCAAGCCGCAGGCGCACAATACCCCTGCTTCCTGCCCAACAAGACCATCACGCGCGGGGAATTGGCCGCCTTCATCTGGAAAGGCAAGTGGCGGGTAGACGCACCGTGGGCGGCTACACCCGTATACTTTAACCTCAACTTTAGTGATGTGCCGACCACTTACTTCGCCTACATCCCCATCAAGATACTCACCTACTATGGGGTGCTGAGTGGCTTCACCCCACCCCAGTGTGCCGCAGTGGGGGCGGCATACCCTTGCTACCTACCCAATACCAACGGTTCGCGCGGTCAACTCAGCCAGATGTTGTACAAGTCGCTGACCAGACCATAGTTAGCTGCACATCCTCGCAATCACGAGAGCCAGTCCGGGCGCGGGCTGGCTCTTGCACTTGACAGCCGCGCGGCAGTTGGATACAATCAACCTAGCTACAAGTTGAACAACGTCACCCGTCGCCCCTAGGGAGGTTAGCTGATGCAGAGCCAGAAGATATGCCCCAACTGTGGCACCCCCGCGAACATCAACGAGCAGTTCTGCGGCGAGTGCGGGGTTGCCCTACCCCCCGCGCCGATGCCATACCAAACCGGCGGGCCGTTCGTGCCGCCTCCGATGCCGCCCTATCCCCCCCAGCCGCAGCGCAAGGGGAGCAGTGCCCCGCTTATCATTGGCCTGCTGGTGCTGGTGCTGGCGGGAGCGGGGGTGGGTGGCTTCTTCCTCCTCAGTGGCAGCAAGGGCGGCGGGGGCGGCACCCCCCCCCCCCCAGCACTGGGCGGGCCCCCCACCCCGGGGGGGGCCCCTGGCCCCCGCGGCCCGGCCCCCCGGGCCCCCCCCCCCC
>JBBSEE010000348.1:0-4060 GCA_038239995.1 Chloroflexia bacterium
CAGGAAGCGGTCAATGCCCTCCGCGCTGCCGGTTATCCTAACATCGTCACCAAGCAGCAGACCAGCAAGGATGTGCCGCTCGGCAGTGTCGTCGCCCAAGACCCCGCCGCTGGCAACCTCGTCAGCCATAGCGACACCATCACCCTCACGGTCAGCACCGGGCCGCGCCAGTTCAAGCTGGGCAACTATCGCAACACCGACGCGAACCAGACCAAGTCCACGCTGGAGCAGGCCGGGCTGGTGGTGCAGTTGCAGCAGCAGGCCGACCCCGCCCCTGCTGGGGTGGTTATCGGCCAGCAGCCAGACGCGGGCGGCACCGTGGCGGAAGGCAGCACGGTGATACTCATCGTCAGCACGGGGCTGAATGGCAACGGTAATGGCGGTGATAATGGCAACGGCACCCTTGTGGGCATACCTAACGTGGTGGGCCTGAGCGCGGACGAGGCCAAGACCCAGATTAGGAACGCGGGCCTATCGGTCAGCGCGACTAAGTTCGTGGCGCGGGGCGAGGGCGGCATAGACCCCGCCAACTACGACCGCGTGGGCAACGGCAGCGTGCTAGCCACCAACCCGCCGGTGGGTGCCCAAGTCCCCGCGGGCAGCCCCGTCGAGCTAATCGTGCGGCAAGAACGTTTACTAGGTTTGAGGTTTGAGGTTTGAGGTTTGAGTTAGTTCTCAGTGATGAATGTTGTAGGGGCGAATCGCATCCGCCCGGCCCAACTGCGTAACCCCAATCCAAAATCTAAAATCTAAAATCCAAAATCACATTATGCCTGAGCTACCTGAAGTTGAAACTGTAGTCACCGGCCTACGCCCCCACTTGAGCGGGCGGCGGATAGTCGCGGTCAGCCACCTCGATTGGCCGCCGATGGTCAGGCCGCTGGAGCCGGAGGCGTTCCGCCAAGCCTTGCTGGAGGCGGAAGTGGCCGCGGTGAGCAGACGGGCCAAGTATATCATCATCTCCTTGCGCGATGGTGGCAGCATCATCGGCCACTTGCGGATGACCGGCCAGCTAATCTACCGCGAACGCGCCACTGCGCCGGGCCGCTTCACCCATGTGGTGATTCAGTTCGATGATGGCAGCGAGTTGCACTTCGACGACCAGCGCAAGTTCGGGCGGCTACGCTATGTTGCCCCCGATGAATCGCTAGCCGCCGCCCTGCCCGACCTCGGCCCCGAACCGCTGGACGATGACTTCACCGCCGATGCCTTTGCCGCCCTGATTGCCAACAAGGCGCAGCGCGGCAACCCCCGCATCAAGCAGGCGCTGCTGGACCAGCGCGTCCTCAGCGGCCTCGGCAACATCTACGCCGATGAGACCCTCCACCTTGCCCGCGTCCACCCCCTGCGCCCCATTCGCAGCCTTAGCCGCGCGGAGCTTGACCGCATCTACGCCGCCTTCCGCCATGTGCTACAACAGGGTATCGCCAACAAGGGCACCACCTTCAGCGACTACCGCGATGCTTTCGGCGAACACGGGAGCAATCAGTACCTGCTGCGCGTCTACCAGCGCACCGGCCAGCCCTGCCCCGAATGCGCCACCCCGATTGAGCGCATCGTAGTGGGCGGGCGCGGCACTCACTTCTGCCCCAACTGCCAACTCTATTCCCCCACAAAGTAGATGCGGTATATCACTCCACTGGCATCGTCGCTGAGGTAGAGGCTGCCGTCCGCGCCGGTGATAGGGGCGACGGGGCGACCCCAGTGGTTGCCGTTCGCCCGCAGCCAGCCGGTGGCGAAGTCCTGCGCGGGTTGGGGCTGCCCATCCTTGAAGGGGACGTAGACCAGCTTATAGCCGGTGGGGGGGGTGCGATTCCAGCTACCGTGGAAGCCGACGAACAGGCCGCCGCGAAACTCCGAGGGGAACTGTTGCCCGGTATAGAAGTCGAGGCCGAGCGGCGCGGAGTGAGCCTGCATCATCAGGTCGGCCACAGTGGTATGCTGGCAGTAGGAAGCGTCCTTCTGCCCAAAGTCGCTATCATACACCCGATTATCGTAACAATAGGGCCAGCCGTAGTCTGCGCCGTCCTTCGCCTGCACCAGCATCTCATGAGGTATGTCATTGCCGATATTGTCGCGCCCATTGACTACCGCCCACAGGTTGTTGCTGTTGGGGGCGAAGGTGAGGCCGACGGCATTGCGTAGCCCCTTGCTGAAGATGCGCCCCGCATCGGCCTTGCCGTCCGCGCCGAGGTTGTAGACGCTAATCGCAGCGCGGCGGGGGTCGGACTCCTCGCACACATTGCAGCTAGACCCCGCAGCCACGTACAGCTTGCCGTCTGGCCCGAAGGCAAGGGTGCGGGTATGGTGGCCCGCGCCAGTGGGCAGGTTTGGCACCACCGTCTCGGCATCGCCCCGCGCTTTGAGGTCGCCCGGCTGATAGGGATAGCGCACCACCTTGCTGTCGGTGGCGACGTACAGGTAGCTGTCGTGGAAGGCAAGGCTGTGGGGGCTGTCCAAGCCGCCCGCAAACCGTTCCACGCTATCCGCCGCGCCGTTATGGTCGCCATCGCGCAGCACCGCGATGTTGCCGCTGTTTATCTCTGCCACGAACAGGTCGCCGTTGGGGGCGACCGCCATCATGCGCGGCCCACTCAGGCCCACCGCGAACACGTTGATGCGGAACAGGGGTGGCAGGTTAATCTCACTCCCCGGCGTGAAGTCGCGGTAGGCGGCGGGCACTTCGATAGGCACCGCCTTCAACTGCTGATTAGTCAGCCCCATCCCCGCGTTGGGGTTGCTGGTGGTAGTGGGGCTGGGCGCAGTGTCCGCGACCACAACCGTCGGGCTGGGGTTAGCCGCTCCAGCCGTTGGGCTGGGGTTAGTGACCGCCAGCACCGTCGGGCTAGGATTAGCCACTTGTGCTAGCGTGGGGCTAGGGTTCGCAGCGATAGTGGGGCTGACGGTGGGGGTGGCGAGATTATCGGTCGAACTGGTGTTGTTGCAGGCCAGTAGCGCGGCCATCGCCAGCAGCAGGGTAGCAATCACCCGCATCCTTGTCTTGTTCATGGGCATACCTTTCCAGACTGAGGGCGAACCAACTGCTCGCCCCGACCCAAACTTCAGGGGTTCGCGAACGTCTCTGCAAGAGATAGGCCATTATAAACAAACCGAGGTGGGGGCGACAAGCTAAATCGTCAAGGCTGCCGCTCGAAGGTTTCTGGGCCGATTACCATCTGCAATACCGCACCCGCCGCGTTGACCTCGAAGGGCACTTCTTCGCCCGCCGCTGGCCCCCCCTTCATCACGAAGCTATGGTCCACCTCGTGGACAAGACGATAGCGGTTGCCGCTCTGCCGCGAGTTCAGCACAAGGTATCCACCCTCGCTGCTCACATCTATGCCCTTGTGACCGGGGTAGGCGTAATAGCCGACATAGCGTTGCCACTCGGCGGGGGCGGTCATGCTGCCCTCGATGGCGGCACTGACCGCCGGGGCGAGCAGCGACATGGCGGCTTGGGTGGGAGCATCGCTGTTGAAGTTGGTGTTGGCGAACAGGGCGAAGCCCAGCTTCAGTTCCGGTATCATCAAGATGCTGGCCGAGAAGCCATACAGCCCGCCGGTACTTTCCAGCGTGTCATATTGGTCGAGGCGGCGGTGGAGGAAGCCGAGGCAAGGGACAAACTGCCAGTCGGGGTCGAGGTAGGTGGGCAAGTGCATCTCCCGCAGGCTGCTGCCCGCCAACACCTGCGCCCCGCCCGCGGGCAGGTCGCCGTCGTGGAACTGAAGGGCGATGAACTGGGCCATATCCTCCACCGTCGCGTACATCTGACCGGCGGGGGCGAGGGCGACGAGGTCTCCCGTGTTGGGGGCGAGTTCGGGCGGGGCTTCGTCGGTGGCGGGCAGATAGGGGATAGCCGCCTCCGCCGCGCTAATCTTGCTCAGGTCGAAGCCGCTGCGGGGCATCCCCAGCGGCTGCAAGATGTGCGCCTCCACGAATTGCTCGTACCCTTGCCCCACCGCATTGGCTAGCGCATGGCCGAGCAGGGCGATGCTGAGGTTGGAGTAGCGGAACGCACTCATCGGCAAGAGACGCACCTGTATCTCGCGCACGCTTGCCA
>JBBSEE010000349.1:0-4051 GCA_038239995.1 Chloroflexia bacterium
AAACCTCGATGCGGTATCGGTCGCGCCCCACGCGGTCATCTGCCAGTTGTCGTGTGCGTTGGTGGCGGGCAGCCATGGTGGCAGGGTGGCGATTAGGTTGGTCGCCAGCGCATTGACGTATGGCTCATACATCCCGCGCAGTTCGCAGAGGCGGCGGTCATGCTCGGCATCGGTTGGCAGCCTCAGCCCCACCTCCCCCAACCGTGCCCGCAACGTGGCAAGGTCGGGGGAGGGCAAGCGGTCAATCGCGGGCGGGGTGGGCGGATAGCCGATGGTCTGGGCGAGGTCAACCGCGGCGTGGCGGGCAATCGCAAAGGTGCGCCGCGCTTGCCATGGGGGGATACCGTCAATCCCCACCATCACCAACGTGGAGGTGTCCAGTATCATGGTCAGGGCGGCAATCCACGACTGATTATCGTGCTGTGAGCGGAATAGGGTGAGGGCAGGGTAGGAGATGTGGCTCTCAAGCAACTCGGCGGCCCAGCGTTCCCAGTCGTGCAGCACCTCGTTCACCTCGGTGAGGTTGTTGTCGGCGGTGGCGCGGCGCAGCAGTTCGCTAGCGGTGGGTGGCGACCCTGCGATGCCGTCCAGCAGCGAGATGTTTACTTCCCGCCGCGAGAACGCCCCATAGTAGACCGGCAGATAGCCAATCACCACCGCGAGGAAGCCGAACCCCGTCCCCGCTTCGACCACCGCGATTACTCTTGCCAGCGTGGAGGTGGGGGCGATGTCGCCATAGCCGAGGGTGAAGAAGGTCACGCCGCTCATATATACATCGCTGGTGAACCCCACCGTGCCGCTGTTCATCCGCGACCCCGCTGCCCACTGCAACCCCGCGAAGCAGACCACCAGCCCGACCGACCAGACCACCAGCAGCAAGATGATAGAGAGCGGGCCGAAGAAACTGAGCAGCCCATCGCGCAGCCCGCCCGGCCCCAGTCGCCGCGCCAGTCTGGAGGCCAGCCCCCATGTCACCTTGTAGAACAGCTTGGTTAGCTGCAACCCCTGCGAGGCGCGGCGGGGCAAGATGATAGTCTGAAACCCGTCCACCAATATCACAAGGATGAAAAAGATACATACCGCCGCGACTATTATCTCAAGCACCATTCTCCCCCAAACCCCTACATTCGCGCCCGCTTCACCGGGATATTGGCGGTCAGCTTGTCGAACTTTTCGCCCTTAGTCAGGAGAAACTCCACCCCTTCCGGCTCAATCTCCACATACTTGCTGATGACCGCGACTAGTTCGGCGCGGATTGCGTCCATCACTTCAGGGGGCAGCTTGACCCTATCCTGCACCAGCACCACCTGCAAGCGTTGCTTCGCCATGTTCGCGGGGGTACCGTTGCGCTCCGAGGGGCGTTGGCGGCCCAGTATCTTATCCCAGAAGCTCATCATACCCTCCTGTTGCTCTGGCGTTGGTTGCCGCCGAATAGCTGGCCCAGCCTGCCGATTAGCCCCGGTCGCTCCACCAAGTCCATCAGCGGCACCTGTTCGCCGAGGATGCGGCGGGCGATGTTGTGGTAGGCTTGCCCCGCCCGCGAGGTCTTGTCGTAGACGACGGGTTCGCCGCGGTTAGTGCTGGTGATAATCGCCTCATCGTCCGGCACAATGCCGAGCAGGTCAATCGCAAGGATGTCAATCACGTCCTCTTGACTGAGCATATCGCCCCGCGCCACCATCTTCGGCTTGATGCGGTTGAGTATCAGGCGGGGCAGATGAAAGCCGTTCGCCTCGACCAGCCCGATGATGCGGTCGGCATCGCGCACGGCAGATACCTCTGGGGTAGTGACGATGATGATGTCGTCGGCCCCGGCAATCGCGTTGCGAAAGCCCTGCTCGATGCCCGCAGGCGAATCCACTAGCACGTAATCGAACTCAGTTTTCAGGTAGTTGCAAAGCTGCTGCATCTGTTCGGGGCTGACCGCGTTCTTGTCCCGCGTCTGGGCGGCGGGGAGCAGGGCTAGCTCTGGCTGCCGCTTGTCCTTAATCAACGCCTGTCGCGGGCGGCAACGCCCCTCCACCACGTCCACGATGTCGTAGACGATGCGGTTCTCCAGCCCCATCACCACGTCGAGGTTACGCAGCCCAATGTCGGCATCAATCACCGCCACCTTCTTGCCCCGCAAGGCGATTGCGCTGCCGAGGTTGGCGGTGGAGGTAGTCTTGCCCACCCCGCCCTTGCCGCTAGTTATGGTTATCACCCGTCCGGCCATCTTGTCCCCCCTTCGGGAAGTTACTTCCACCGTTCCACCGTAATGTTGCCGTCCACCACGCAGGCCACTTCGGGATGAGCGCGTTCTTCGGGTTCGCGGCCCAAGCCGAGGATGCGAATGGGCCGCTTGTGCTGCTCCGGCCCCGGCCCGCGCCCGGTTATGTCCCCGATGCGTAGCTGGATGGGTTCGAGCAGCAGGGCGTAGATGCGGGCTTCGGGGTTGCTGGCCGCCCCCGCGTGGATAATGCCGCGCACCCGACCCCAGACCACTACGTCGCCGCCTGCCACCACCTCTGCGCCCGCATTCACGTCGCCGATGATGCAAATATCACCATCGTGACTGAGCTGCTGCCCGCTCCGCAAGGTGCGCCGCACCAGCATCGCCCCGCCCGGCGCGGTCACTTGCTCGGTGACGGGGGCGACCTCGGCCTTGTCCTCATCCTCGGACTTGCCCCGCCTGCCGATTGCCCCCGCCAGCCGCCCCGCCGCCCCACCGCCAAAGCTGGGGGCACGCGACTTCAGGTCGAGCTGACCAGCGGCGTGGCGGGTGTCGTCGTCGGCACTGACGATCGTCTCTAGGGCCATCTGGTGGCGGGCGAGGGTGTCTACAATCGCCTGTAGCTGGTCGCGCTCCAACGTCCGCGCCGCGAGGTTGACGGTGGCCTTGGCCCCGTTGAAGAAGTTGGCGTTGGCCGCCACCCGCTGCTCAAGCTCGGACAATAGCGTGTCCCACTCCACCTTGTCATCGAGCAGGATGAGCAGGCCGCCGCGCACTCCCTTGATTATCACCGCGTCGCTCTGGGTTGCCGCCATATTATCACCTATCGGTAAATTGCGCCACTTATGACGTTGGGCGGGCCGCCGCCCGCCCCTACATTGTAACACCTGTGGGCAAATCATGCCGCTATTTTACTGTCTCGCTGAGGTTGAAGTAATACTTGTATATCTCCGCCGCGACCGGGACGGCAACCACGCCGCCTTCGAGTTGGCGGCTGTCCACGCGGCCATTGCCCGCTCCCCCCTGTAGGAAGACGGTGACGGCAATCTGGGGGTTGTCGTAGGGGGCGAACGAGGTGAACCACGCATGGCTGGGGCGGTAGTGGGTAATCGGGTTGGGGTCGCCGAACTCGGCGGTGCCGGTCTTACCCGCCACCGCCAGCGAGGTGTAGTTGACGTGGTGCGAGGTGCCGGATACGCCCATCCCGCCCGTGACCGCGAGGCGCATCCCCTGCCGCACCACCGCAAGGTTGTCCGCGCTGACTGGCACTTGCCCTAGCACTTTGGGTTGGAAGGGTTGCACCATGCTGCTGCCGTCGCCGCTCTTGATTTGGTAGACGAGGGTGGGCTGATAAAGGGTGCCGCCGTTGGCAATCGCAGTGGTGGCGTTAGCCAGTTGGATAGGGGTGACGAGGTCGTAGCCCTGCCCAATCGAGCTAATCAGGGTATCGCCCAATGCCCAGTCGTCGTTGAAGTTTTGCAGCTTCCAGTTTCGGTCGGGGACGAGGCCGTCGAGTTCGCCGCTCAGTTCGATGCCAGTCTTCTGGCCGAGGCCGAAGTAGTGGGCGTACTCATTGATGCGGTCAATCCCCAGCCCATCGAAGTAGACCGGCTTGCTCGCGCCGGGGGCAAAGTAACGGGTGTAGTCGCCCGCACCATCCTCCTGTCGCGGCCCGCCCAGATTGTAGAAAAACCCATCGCAGGAGTCGCCAATCGCCTGTATCACGTTCAGGTTGCCGTGACCAGACAGCTTCCAACAGGTATAGTTGTTGAACTTGGTGTTGTCTGCGGTGTAGGGGACGCGCAGGGTGCCGGGGCAGTTGTAGGTCTTGGTGGTGTT
>JBBSEE010000350.1:0-4044 GCA_038239995.1 Chloroflexia bacterium
AGCGGCTCCATCTCCGCGGCGCGGTCGGCATCCCAGTCGTAGGCGACCAGCACCGCCGCCCCCGGTGGCAGACTGTTGATCGTCTTGTAGAAGTTGTCCACCTGCGTAATCGGTAGGGGCGGGGCCACAGTGCCGAGCGGACGCTGATTGAAGTAGACATCGGCGATAATCACCGCCAGCATAATCAGGGCGGTGAACAGGTAGACCACCCGTTCGTTCGCCAGCCAGTTCATCGCGCGGGCGCGATAGCCCCGCTCATCATTCAGTTGCAGCGAGGAGGTGCGGGTCGCCGAACTGGGGGCGGCGGCAAGGGCGGCGAGGGCCTCGGCTGCGCCCGGCCTTGCCCCGCGCACAGTCATCACCCGCTGGGTGCGCTGGATTGGCTCGGCCATTTGCGCGGTCAAGGCTTCGGCTGCGGCGGGGGTGGCATCCTCCGGCCCTTGCCCAATCCCCCGCAGCCAGCTAGGTACGCTGCTGTCCCCCGCGTTGGGGAAGAAGCGGTCCGCCCCGCCGCTATCAGGCGTGGTCGCGGCTTCGACTGGGGCTGTCTCCGCGTCGCTGCTCACCTGCGCCCGCAACCACGCGGGCAAGTCCTCTTCCTTAATCAACCCGCCGCTGACGTTCTTGCGCGGCGGCTCGGCCACCGGAGTCTCGCTCACCACGTCGCTCGGCACATCCTCAGCGTAGAGTGGGCCGGTATCGCCTGCCTTGCGGGGGGGAGTGGGGGTAGCTTCGCCCTCATCCGCTTGCGCCACCAGCGGGGCAGCCGCGGACGCGCCATTCTCGGCGGGCGGGGAGGGGATATAATCCACCGCCATCGGCTCAAGCTCAGAAGCGGGCGGGGCAGCACTTAGTGGCGGCTCCGGGCTAGGCTCCGGTTCGAGTTGCACCTCCGGCTGGGCGGCGCGGGGCATTGGGGGGGGCGGGGCGGCGGCCACATCACGCAACCATGCGGGCGCATCGCTGTCCGAGAAGAAGCCACTGTTCGCGGACGCGGCTGGCTCCGCCTGCGCTTCGCTGCTCGGCGCGGTGCGATTGCTGAACCAATTGTTGAAATCGGTCTCCGGCGGGGGCGAGGGAGGCGGGACGGACGGGCTGGTCGCTGGCCCCTCCTCGTGCTGCTCCCCCCCTTGCCCGTCCAGCGCGTTGCTGCTATCCGCTAGCCATGGCGGCAAATCGGTGGCTGGGGCGGGGGGCGGCGGGGTGGGCCGTTCGCGCTGCCACGCCGGGGTTTCCGCAGGCGGCTCATCGCGCAACCATGCCGGGGTTTCTGCCGCTGGGGTTGGTGCATCGCTGCGTAGCTTACTAAGCCAATCGGGGTTGACCGGCAGCGGGGCGGCCTCTTCCTCATCGGCCCCCAACTCATCATCTGGCGGCGGGCTAGCCGAGGCCCGCAGGCTGGCAAGCCAATCCACCGTCTCATCGGTTGGCCCGCCCCCATCGTTGCGGCGGTAGGGGCTGGTATCGGGGGTAGGCGGTAGCACATAGCCGAGATGACCGCTGGGGGTGGTGGGGGGCGGCGGTTCGCTGGCGAAGCTGCCGCTGCTGCTGCGGGCGGGGGTTGACGGCGGCGGGGTCGGCTCCTCCCCGCCGATGCTGCGGCGCAGGCTGCCCAGCCAATCGGAGCCGGAGCCACTATCCTCTGCTCCCCCCAGCCGCGAGGATAGACCGCCACTGGTGCGGCGGGGCGGGGATGGTGGGGCGGCGAATGGTGGCTCTACCGCGACCGTGGGCGGCACCGGCTGCAGGGTGTAGGGCGCATCGGTTATTTGGGTGGTCGCGGGCACCTCGTCAGTCAGGGGGTTGAGGTCAGCGGGACGCACCGCTTGCGCCCCCGCCAGCTTGGCGTTGCAGAACTGGCAGACTTTGTTCTCGGCAGGGTTCAGCCCCCCACAGTTGGGGCAACGCACCGGCAGCACGAACTCTTCTTCTCGGTAGTCAGCAGACATCGGTTTGCCTTTGATAGATTACGATACTCATCACTAGCTAAGATACTGTCGGTCAATGCCGAGCAGCAGGCGCACACTGGTGGCGATGATGCCCAGCGATGCCCCAATCAGGATGCCCCGAATCGCCGCTAGGGCGGGGTATTGCACCAGCCAATCCTTAAGCGTGACCATCACATCGAGGGGGCTGAGTTGGAACAAGGGGGCTTGACCCAGCACCACGATGAGGGCGACAACCGTGAGTATCGTCATCTCTACGGTGCGGGCGCGGAGGGCGCGGAAGGCGGCGGCGGCGATGAAGAAGGCGAGTAGGCTGTAGAAGGTCAGGCCTAGCGGCTGGTAAATATAGTCGAATATCCACGTCGCTCCCGCGCTGCTCGGCCCATTACCGCCGATAATCGAGCCGACCACGATGGTAATCGCCGCGCTGAGGAGCAGGGCGATGCTGTAGGGCCAGCCCCGCTCCTGCTTCTGCACCCGTCCCAGATGCACGCGCACGAGGTTGGTCAGCCCAATCAGCAGGGCGAAGCCGGTGAGCAGCGCGGCGAGGGCGGGCAAGTAGATGCCCGCGCGGTAGGCGATTGACCCCTTGGGGCTTTCCGGGGTCGGCCCTTGCGCCGCAAAGAAGAAGGTGGCGATGGCAATCAGGGCGGTGACGTAGATGATGGCTGAGGTGATGGTATAGGCGGTGTCGAAACTAGGCCGACGGCGGCGCATAAGCGTCTCCCTTGTGCGCTAGATTTTGCGCGAGAACAGGCTATCGAGTAGGTCGGGGGCGATGGTCGCCAGCAGCACCCCGACGATGATGGCGATGATGACCACGATACGCAGCACATCCTGCGCCGCTAGTGAGGCGATGTGGCTGGGCCGCTGCTGCAAGTACGCCCCCCCCGCGAATATCTCCTCGCCAATCAGCACCTGCTCCGGTTCGGCACTGGTCAGCATCAGGGGGATGGCACTTGGTTCGCTGGAGCCGACAATCTGGTTCGCCCCGCTCCGCACCCCGGCCTCGCCCAGCAGCAGATACTCCGGCCCGAAGTAGCCAATCGCGATGTTCACCTCGGTGTTCTCATGTTCGACCACATCGGCGGCCCCGGTGAGGTAGGGGAGGGCATTGGTCTGCTCTTGGGTGATGAAGCGGGTATTGGCCGCGTCATAGTCGGCCAGCCGTCCCACCGAGGCGTAGCCCCGCGCGGCCACGTTGTCGGCCACTGCATAGGCGACTGAACTGTTGGTGGTGGTGACTAGCCGCGCCCCACTCTGGGCCGCCTGCCGCGCCACCGCCTCGCCGATGGTCAACCCCGCCAGCGTCTCCACCGGATGCGCCCCCTGATTCAGCCCGCCGGAACCGGGGCTGAAGTGGACCCCCTTGCCCAACTCGGTGGCGCGGCCAATCGCCGCGCGGATGCGCTGATACGGCTCTAGGGTGCGTAGCGGCGACGGCTTGGCGCGGGAGAGCAGGAACACCACGAACACAATCACGAAGATGCCCAGCAAGGCTAGCATCAGGTATTCGCTGGTGCCGTAGATGGGGTAGCCATAATTGTAGGGGTTGGCCGCTGGGTTATTCATGTTCGCCTTCTGGCTGGCTGGGGGGTGGCGGCGCGGTGGCAGCTACGTCCAGCGCGGCGGTGAGATGTTCGACCGCGGCGGGGTTCTCCAATAGTTGGGCCAGCGTATGGGCGCGGGGGGCGAGGTTCTTGCCAATCACCCCGTCCAGCAGTTGCAGAATGGGCTGGCCGAAGTAGAGCAGTTGCGCCCCAAAGAAGCCTAGCGGCTTGCCGATGCTCAAAGCGAGCAGAGCGGGGCCAGTCATCCCCCACTTGCTGATGTGGGCGACGACCGCCGCGGTCGCTTCCATATCTGCGCTACTGATTGGCTCACTTGCCCGCTTGCCCATGTTCCCCGCCTCGTCGCTGATTAGCTGAAGATGCCTTGTGTTATAGTATATTACGGTTGCAACGTTACGTCAAGTACCTTATCCCCAAATTGGGCAAATGAGATTAAAGATTCACTATCTTTGCATTTATGACGCAGGACAACCAGCCAACGGATTGAAAAAACGGATAAACGGATTAGGGCGGTGGCAAGCGCAGCC
>JBBSEE010000351.1:0-4020 GCA_038239995.1 Chloroflexia bacterium
CCGATCCCGGCCGCGAGCTGGCGCGGCGCGTGCGCACCCTGGCCGGCAACCTCGAGATGATCCGCGCGGCGCCGTGGGTGATCTCGCCGCGCGAAAATCCGCTGCTGCTCCGCCTCATCGGTGACGATCTCCGCCGCGCCTTCGAGGATGATGACATCTTCGCCCGCCCCGGCGTGGACGCTGACCCACGCTTGCTGGGCAAGGTTCTTGCCCTTCTGCGATTTGGGGCTGGCGGTGAAGTAGACGTTGTGGCCCGCACTGTCCCACCAGAACCAGACTGGCGCGGCGTGGGGTCGCCCATCCGCCCGTGTGGTACTGAGCCAGATAGCGCGATAGCCTTGCAACCAGATGTCAATCCGTGTCCACGGGATGAAGCCTGCCATATTGTACTCCGTTCTGTCAAGCATATAGGGGTGAGGTAGATTTCGCCCAGTATATCACACGCCCGTCGCCGCCCGCAAGTTGCCCCCGCGCCCCTGACTGTGGTAAAATTGGCTACCATCTACTCTAGGAGCGACCATGCCCCGCATCATCGAGATCACCCCCCGCACCCTGCTCATCCTTGTCGGCGTAGCTGGCAGCGGCAAGAGTACCTTTGTCCGCCGCTTCTTCCCCGACACCGCAATCGTATCCTCCGACCGTTGCCGTGCGATGCTGGCCGACGACGAGCGCGACCAGTCGGTGTCCGCCGCCGCCTTCGAGATATTCCATTTGATTATTGACAAAAGGCTGGGGTTGGGGCGCACCACGGTGGCGGACAGCACCGCGCTGCGCTCCGAATCGCGCCGCACCTTGCGCGACTCTGCCCACCAGCACCACGCCGCCGCGGTAGTCATCGCCTTCGATGTGGCCGAGGAGACCGCCCGCCTGCGCGACCGCGACCGTGCCCAGCGCAGCGTAGGGGCGGCGGTGATTAGTTCGCAAAGCCAGCGTTTCCGCGATGCCCTGCCCAATCTCGACCACGAGGGCATGGACGCGGTTTATATCCTCAGCGAGGCGGACTTGGACGAGGCGGAGATACACATTCGGGGCACGGGGGAGGATGAGCAAGGCCCGTTCGACTGCATCGGCGATGTGCATGGCTGCGCCGACGAGCTTGAGGAGTTGCTCACCCAGCTAGGCTATACCCCCACCGCGCCGCTCACCTACGTTCACCCCGCCGGTCGCCGTGCCGTATTCGTGGGCGACATCACCGACCGAGGACCGCGCAATATTGACGCGATGCGCATCGTCATCAACATGGTGGCGGCGGGCAGCGCGGTATACGTGCCGGGCAACCACTGCAACAAGCTGATGCGCTGGCTGATGGGCCGCAACGTGCGCGTCGGCTTTGGCATGGAGACCACGCTGGCCGAGTTTGAGGCGTTGCCTACCGTAGAGCGGGAGCAGTTCCGCCAGCAGGTGATTGAGCTAGTCAGCAAGTCGCCCACCTATCGAATGCTCGATGGTGGGCGGCTGGTGGTGGCGCATGGCGGTATCAAAGAGGCGATGATCGGGCGGCAAGGCAAGGATGTGGACTCGATGTGCCTATATGGGGACACCACTGGCGAGTCCACCCCCGACGGCCTGCCGGTGCGCCGCGATTGGGCGGCGGATTATCACGGCTGGCGGTTCGTGGTCTACGGCCACACCCCTACGCGCGTGCCGCAGATACGCAACAATACCATCAATATTGACCAGGGTTGCGCCTTCGGCGGCTGGCTGACTGCCTTCCGCTGGCCGGAGCGCACCCTTGTGCAAGTGCCCGCCTATCGCGTCTACTACAACCGGCATCTGCCCGACCTCGGACAAGAGGAGCGGTTTGGCCCACTGGTCGCGCCCACTGGTGAGGACTAAATCCAGCGTATCGCGCGATCGCTAGCGGCGATAGTGGGGCGGCTGTCCACCCCGAAACGGGCTACCAGTATATCCAGCGCAATCACGCTCAAAGTAAAAATTAGCAGAGACATCTCATTCTCCTTTAGAGGCGGCGAACGGTACTTTGACCCCACGAATATCTGCGGTTGCAATTTCTTCGCTACTATGTTATTATAACCGAAAGAATTACGCCGGTCAAGAATTGTAGCCCAACATACATCGGAGGATGTGCATGATAGACGAGATTGATGCGGAGATTTTGCGCCGCCTGCAAGAGGATGCCCGTATCCCGCTGGCCCAAGTTGCCGAGCAGATTGGCCTTGCTACCAGTTCGGTGCATGAGCGGGTGCGTAAGCTGGAGAGTAAGGGGGTTATTCGCGGCTATCGCCCCATCCTCGACGGTGAGGCCCTCAACTATGGCGTGACCGCGATTGTGCAACTGAGCCAAATGGGAGGGGTGAACCACTGCACCGACCTGCATGACCGACTGGCCGAGTTCATTGAAATCGAAGATTGCTACGGGGTGGCAGGTGAGGATGACTATCTGCTGAAGGTGCGTACCCCCACCACCCGCGACCTAGAGACCTTCCTGAAGCGGCTGAACACCTTGCCCAGCGTGTCCCGCACCCGCACTACGGTTATCCTCAATACCTACTTCGAGCATCGTCCCCTGCCGCTGGGCAAGAGCGAATAGGTTGTCTATCCCCGCCACCTGCGGAGCCGTTCCAGCAGCCTATCCTCCACGTTGGTTAGGGCATACTCGGCGCGGCCAAAGTGGTAGGCGAACTGATAGTGCAGCAGCAAGGATGTATTCCAGCCGACAAGGTAGGGCGCGTTGGGGAAGGCGAAAGATAGGGGATAATGCAAATAGAGGGCGACGATTAGCACCACACCCGCGATGCCCAGTGAGATGAGCAAATGAGCGCGGAAGTTCTGCTTTCGGCGGGCACGTTGAAGGTGAGGATTGCCGTTTGGTACCCGCTGGAGCATCCCCACCAACACCACTAGCTCGACTAGCCCACTAAACAGCCAGCTCATCAGAAACTGACTAAACAGACTATCCGAGACGTTGCTAATCCCCCACCAGATTACCAAGCAGCTTATCAGCACCAGTGCGTAATATATCGCGCTGTGCAGCTTCTGCCGCGCCCGGAACTCGCGGCTGGTGGGATAATCGGGGTAGTCGGGGTCGGCAGGATGTGGGGCTGGCTCGTCGGCCTTGTGATATGGGGTGATCAGTGCGTAGGGTGCCGGGGGTAGGGGATGGTTAGCAGGCCCAACGTAGTCCTGCACCGGAGTGCCGTAGTCGCTCTGCTCGTCGCTGTAGCCAGCCATCTAGCCGCTCCCTATTGCCCCAAGCGTCGCTTGACCTCTTCGTCAATCTGGCGTTGGCGGTCGGCGGCGTTCGGTCGTGCCCAGCCGCCGTAGACCGACATATAGTGGGCGAACAGGCCAATGCCCCAGCCGAATGCGGGCCAAATCGGCCAGAAGTAGATGAGATTGCCAGCAGCCAGCGAAGTAATCAGCCAAATAGCGGTGAGCAGGCCAATCACGAACACGTAGGTGGTCAGGTGGGCGCGGAAGCCCTCGCGCTCCTTCACCGCCCGCTCCGCATCACGGCGCACGAGGTCTATGTTCACGTTGCTATAGGGCAGCGGTGGGGGCTGCTGGGGATATTGCGGCTGGTAGGGCTGGATGGGTGCGGCAGGGGTGGGCGGCAGGGGCTGAGGGGGCATTCCACCGGGGTAGGGCTTCACCTGCGTGGCGTAAGTATCCTTAGCCTGCTCCCCAGCGTAGCCGATGGGCTGATTGGGGTTGTACCCGCCGAGGCCGGGTTGATTAAGCTGGCGGGTTTCGTCGGGCGGCAAGCCGCCACCCCGCACGTTGTAATCATCATAATTGCTGCCCATTGCTGCTCCCTCCCCGTATAAAGTGATTATCTCTGGCACTATTGTATCATAAGCTCTAGTTATTGCCAATATTACGGTGATGCAGCGTCAAACAGGTCTGACGCTGCATCGGGGTGCCTACTTCCAACTATCACCAGCGTCGCGGGCCACGCCAGCGACGCGAACCGTACCGCCCCCGCCTGCCCCAGAACAACATCGGCCAGAAGAAGAACAACCAGAACGGGAAGATGTGGAAAAGGGTAGAGAACCCCAC
>JBBSEE010000352.1:0-4005 GCA_038239995.1 Chloroflexia bacterium
GGGCCGGGTCTTGGTGCCGTACTGAAAGCGGGGGTCATTCAGCACATCGTGCAGCTTATCTATGCGGGGGTCATCGTAGCGGGGGTTCATTGCGGTTGGCCCATCTCGGCGGCGAGGGTGTAGAGGGTGAAGCCCTCCTTCCGCATCCGCAGGTCGAAGTAGAGCAACGCCAGCGCGACGAAGCCGAAGGGGAGCAGCAACAGGCGCAGCAGGTAAGCGGTGAGGTCGAACACCAGCACCCCCCACCCCGATTGCTCGGTGGTGACGAAGGGGAGCAGCAGGGGGGCAACGGTAGTGAGCAGAATCGCGGGGGCGACGGCAAGGAGCAAAGTGGCGGCCACTTGCCAGAACCGTCCCCCCACTAGCCGCCAGCTACGCCGCAACGCCTGATTCGCGGGCGCAGTCTCCACCATCACCACTTGCACTATCATAGACCAGCGCAGCAGCAGATAGCCAATCAGCAGCACCACTGGTGTGCTGACCAATATCGCTTGGAAGATGGGCAAGGGCAGGCCGCCCGGCCCCGGCTTGAACCCGCCCTCCTCGCTGACATCCAGACCAATCAGGGTGAGGAACACGGCAAGGATGATGATGAAGACGATGCTGACGATGCCCGCGCCAATCACCGCTGCCACTCCGCCCATCAACGCGCCGAAGCGGGGCAGGACGCGGCGGTAGGCTTCACCCACCGAGCTTGGCCGACCGAGGTAACGCTGGGACAGGGCATGGGTAATCGCCGCCAGCACGATAAAGCTGACCAGCACCTCGACCAACAGCAAGAGGATGCGGAAGAAGGCGAACACAAACAGGGAGATGATGTTACCGCGGTCGTAGATATGCGCCACGTCCAGCCCCTGCAAAGGGTTGAGGGTGGACACGTAACTGTTGGCAAGGGCGAGAGGCAATTCCAGCGGCACCACGATGCCGAGCAGTAGCAGGGGGATGGCGCGATACACCCTAATCGCCGCGCCGAGGATGCCGAAGATGCCGCGCGGTTGCAGCGGCGGCAGGTTGGTGGAGGGGGTGGCGGTGGTGGTGATTGGTGCTGGGTTCATCGGCTCTATCCTGCGGCCTGCGCTGCCGCTTCGATATCGTAAGCCTCCACCCGCACCCGCAGGCTGAGGTAGAATAGGGTGAAGGCGACGATGCTGATGGGAGCTAGCACGAACTCTAGCAGCCCGTCGAGGGCGAGGCTGAGGGCGGTGATGGCGTTCTGGTTCATCCCCGGTATCAGGTCGAGCAAGACGACCGCCACCGAGCCGATACCCTGCTCCAACAGCCAGACCAGCAGGAAGCTGAGTATCCACAGCCCGATGCTCATCCCCCAATAGCCGCCGCCCACCAGCGACCGACTGCGGGCCAACGCCTGATTGGGGCCGAGCCGTTCCAGCACCAGCGCGGGCAGGCTGACGAACCAGAGCGGGGCGAATATCACCGCCGCGACCAACCCTATCAGCACGATGAACATCCCAATCATGGCCGCCCCCAGCAGTAGGTAGACCAACACTATCCAGCCCAGCAGCGCGGGCAGCCGCCCCGCCATGTAGCGGTAGGCTTGCGCGGTAGTCACTTCCCGCCCCTGATAGCGTTCGTTGGCGGCGTAAATCAGCGCGGCAGAGGCGACTTGCAGCAGCACCCCAATGGCAGCTAGCAGCAGTAGGTAGATGCCGAGGCTGGCGTATACGTGGGCCACGCTGTCCAGCAACTCCGCGTTGCTCTGCACCCGGCGGCTAGGGGTGAAGGTCTGAAAGAAGGCCACATCGCCCGTCACCGAGGTGAGCAGCCACGTGCGTAGCACCACGTTGAGGATGATATAGGGCACGTAGGCGATGCCGAGGGTGGCGAGGAAGAAGCTGAAGTTGTTGCGGTACAGGGCGAAGGTGCGGTCCAGTATCTCGCCGAGGTTGAGCGGGCGCAACTCCCCGGTCAACGCCCCGTAGCTGACCTGCGGCCTGATGCTCTGGACGTAGCCGCTGCTGGGCGGGGCGGCCACATCGCTAGGGGCGAACGCCGCCGCCCCCGCCCCGTTGCCGTTCGCCGCATACGGGTCATACGGCGCGAAGTCGGGAATAGCGGGCAACGCCGCTGCTTGCTCATCGCTAGGCGCGGGGTCGCTAGTCTGGTGGGTAGATTGCTCCATCGCTCTAACCCTTTCCGCGAAATAATGCCTCCCCTCCCACCGGGAGGGGTTGGGGTTGGGAGCGAGACGCATCGCACTCCCAACCCTAATATAGCATAACTACGTCATGGCTGCAATCACGGTTGCGCCCTACTGCCGCGAAATCTGGATGGGCTGGTCGGGTGGAGGCAGGGGGTTCAGAGCGTCGGGAGCGCGGCGGCGGGCAAGTCGCTTCCGCAGGCGGTTCGCCAGCCAGATGCCGGGCAGCAGGAAGATGAGCAGCAGCAGCAGGGCGAGAATCGGCACGAATAGCGATAGAATCGCCGACCCCGCCGCCACAAAGTCCTCGACGAGGCTGACCAGCGGGTTGCCCAGTCCGGCGGTGGTGAGGGTGACGGCGGGGCGGGCGGTGGCCTTGATGACGTGGACGCTGCCCGCGCTGAGGACACCAAGTATCAGAGCAAGGGTAGGGTCAATATAATGGTACGCGCTATCGTGGCCCATGAACAGCACCGCGCCAGCGGCGGGCCGAATCGCGGTGTTGATGATGTCGTTGAGGTGGTCAACCCCGGCGATTTTGTCCACGATTAGCTCGACCGTGACCAAGGCCAGCAGCACGCCGATCACCCACCACTCGCTAAGGATGGTGTAGGGGCTGGCAAGGTGAATCGCCCCGAACTTGCCGCCGAGGGCCAACACCAGCATGGGCAGATAAGCGTTGAGTCCGGCGGGCGCGGCCAAAGCCAGCCCGCCGATTAGCGGTATTACGTCCATATCAAGCTCCTACCCCATGAGGGGGGGAGGGGGTGCGAGTCGCTCACCGGCGCGGCAAGTTGGGGTCATCGTCGCTGGGAGGTTGACCATAAGTTGGTGGCTGGCCGTAAGTGGGCGGCGGCCCATAGTTGGGGGGCTGACCATAGGTAGGCGGCTGTTGACCGGGAACGGGCGGTTGACCGTAGATGGGCGGTTGTTGGCCGGGGACGGGAGGTTGCTGACCACCATAATACGAAGGCGGAGGAGCCTCGCCCCCAATCGCCGAGGGGGGATGCGGATAGTTGGGGTCAACCTTGCCATAGCCAGCGGGCGGCTGGCCCATGTACTGGCCGGGGTATTGACCGTAGGGCAAGGCGGGGGCGGCGGGCTTGAAGGCCATTGCCAGCATCCCCCCCAACGTGCCAACCAAGGCCCACAGTAGCGGTCCCGCTGCGATACAGCATAGCCCTACGGTTAGCACGCCACCGCTGCGAAGGAAGTCGACTAGCTTCTGGGGGGTCATCCCCGCTTGCTGCAATTGTGTTTGGTCCATGCGCTGGTTGATGGCGTTGAGCAAATCTGCGTCGCTTATCTGGCCGAAGCTGACCGCGAATAGCACGGTCACAATGATGCCTACCAACACACCAGCGATGGCCCCAGCAATTGCCCCAGCACCTGCGCCGCCGCCAATATTACGCGGTCCGCGTAGGAACAGCCCCCCCAACATCCCGACGAGGATGGGGGCCAGTATCAACAGTATGAGGCCGAGGCCACCTACATAGCCGGAGCCGAACAATAGCACCCCGCCTATTATTGCGCCCACCAACCCGCCTTTTACACCCGCAGCAAACATGGCGAATACTCCTTCCGCTGGCGGCAGCGTTCGTCACCCCGCGCAGCTTGATAGTGAACAAGGTTGGATGTAGGATAGCACATCACTAGCCGCAGGTCAACCACCCTAGCGCGGCCACGCCCCCCGCCGCCCCACCGCCCGCGCCCCCGCGATGCTGGCGTGGGCGACCGCGCGGCGAATGGTTGCCTCGTCGAGTTGCGCTACTGGTTTGCGATAACCTACGATGCTAGCCAGCAAAGTCGCGGTGTAGGCATCGCCCGCGCCCGTGGTATCCACCACC
>JBBSEE010000353.1:0-3986 GCA_038239995.1 Chloroflexia bacterium
CAGTGGTCGAGAGGGTGTCGCCGCAGTTATTATCCGCGCTGACGCTAAAGCCCTCGTCGCTGTTAGTGAAGGAGTAAGACAAGACGATGATCTTAGCGTAGCTGGCGGTGGTAAATGACAGTGCCAGTATAATAAACCCGATGCTGAGGATTACTCCCCCTACTTTACGCCTCATTATGGTGGTCTCCTTTCCGCACCTTAGTGCGTAACGCCAACTGGAAGAACCGAGGCTTGGGTACCATGTCTGTACTATTATACCATTATAACCATAACGAAACAAACGTTTCAGATGGTACTTTCGTTCATTACCGATGGTACAAAGGTACTAATTGACCCAATCCTTTGTTTCCGCGCGGCATTAGGGTATAATTAGGGGGTTAGCTGGCATCCCGAATACCCGTATCGCAAGCGAAAGGTAGGCGTGAACTGGTGAACCGAGGACATAGGCTGTTGAACTTTGGCGCGTTGGCTATGCTGCTGTTCTTGCTGGCGGGATGTGGCGACCCCAATCAAGCTCCGCTGACGGCTACCCCGATTCCACCGAGCAATCCAATTGCCACGGCCACATCGGTCGCGCCCCCTAGCCCCACCGCCGCGCTACCCACCTCCGCGCCCCGCCCTACCGTTGCGCCGCCCACCAATGCGCCCACCGCCAGCCCAACGCTGCCAGCCGCGGCCACCGCCAGCCCAACGCTGCCAGCCGCGGCCACTGACACGCTGGTGAGTGAGGCGCAACCAACCGACACCAGCGGGCCGCCTCCGCCCGCCCCCACCCCTGCCCCCACCAACCCCGCGATTACCCCGCCCTCCCCCTCCGCACTCATCGGCGGGGCGGGCCAGATTGCGATGTCCTACAACGGCAATCTCGCCCTCGTCAACCCCGACGGCAGCAACCTGCACACACTTACCAGTGTGGGACTGGTGACTAGCCCGCGCTTCTCCCCCGATGGCGGCCTGATTGTCTACGTGCAGGGCAGCGGGGTGGCGACTGAGCTACACCTCATCCACCCCGACGGCAGCAGTGACCAGCCCCTGACCCAGAACAAGGGGATCGAGAGCGACCCCACTTGGAGCCACGACGGCCAGACTATCGCCTACAGTTATCTGTCGGACACCAATGGCGACGGCAAGGTGGATTTGCAGGACAACAGCGAAGTGTGGCTGATTAACACCGATGGCAGCAACCCGCGCAAGCTGGGGGATGGGCAATTCCCCTCGTGGCGCAGCGACGACCTGCTGCTCGCCTTTAGCGGCAACGGCGAACGGGGGGCGAACGCGGCGATATACGGGCAGAACAGCAGCCTACACCTGATTAACGCCAAGGGGCAGAACGAATGGCAGCCGCTGAAGATTACCAACGTACCCCAAGACCTGAGCCGCTTCCGCTTCCCCTTCAACCCCGGCACCACCAGCCTGCTAGAGCCGCGCTTCAGCCCAGTGCTAACCCATACTCTCGCGCTGGTGGCCATAGGCAGCAGCGGCCTGATTGTCACGGTCAACGATAAGGGAGGGGAGATTAAGGTTTGGAACTGGAGCTACGAGGGGGGATTTGGCAGGCTGGCATGGAGTCCGACCCAGCCTTACCTTGCCTACAACGCGGAGAACGCCAGCGGGGTGGGTTCGATTTCGATTAGCGACATCGGGGGCGGGCAGCCGGGCCAGACCATCGCCTCGTTGGGGGGGATACAGGAGGGGCACGGCTACTCCGAGGCCACATGGTCGCCGGACGGCCAACGGCTGGCCCTCGCCCAAGTCTCGCCCCAGCCCGGCCTCGCCATCGCCGACCTCGCCACCCAGCAGGTGCGCTTCGTGGTAGACGGCAACGTGAACAGCCTAGATTGGCACAAGTGAGGTTTCACGCTCCAATGCGGCGGAACTTCTGGTAACGCTGGGCGAGCATCCGCTGGGCACCGTCGGGGGTGTGCCAGTCGAAGGCATCAAGTTCGGCAAGGTGGCGGAGCAGGGCACTCTCCACCGTGCTGATGGTCGCCTCCATGTTGTTGTGCGCCCCGCCTTCCGGTTCGGGCAACATCTCGTCAATCACCCCGAAGCGCAGCAGGTCGGGGGCACTAATCTTCATCTGCTCGGCGGCAATGGGGGCTTGCTTCGCATCGTTCCACAATATCGCCGCCGCCGCCTCTGGGGAGGCGACTGAGTAGATGGCGTTCTCCAGCATCAAGATGCGGTCGCCCACCCCAATGCCCAACGCCCCGCCGCTGCCCCCCTCGCCAATCACCACCGCGATAATCGGCACCGGCAACTCCACCATCGCCAAGATGCTCTCGGCAATCGCCCCGCCCATGCCCCGCTCCTCCGACTGCATATCGGGGCTAGCTCCGCCCGTGTCTATCAAGGTAATCAGGGGCAACTGGAAGCGGGCGGCCTGCTGCATCAGGCGCATCGCCTTACGGTAGCCCTCTGGATGAGGCGAACCGAAGTTGCGGGCGATGTTCTCGCGGGTGTCCCGCCCCTTCTGGTGGCCGAGCAGCATCACCCCGCGCCCCTCGATAGTGCCCGGCCCCCCCACCATCGCGGCATCGTCCCCGAAGCGGCGATCGCCATGCAACTCCACGAAGTCGGGGGCGATAATCTTGATGAAGTCGAGGGCGTGGGGGCGGTCAGGATGCCGAGCAAGCTGCACCCGCTGCCACGAGGCTGGCGCGGTTGCGCTCATGGATGTTCTCCGTTAGGGCCGGGCATCGAGGGGGCGAGCAGGGAGTCGGCCACGCTGTAGGCACGGCCATTGCTATCCGCTGGGTTCGGGCAATAGAAGCGTAGCAGCTTGCTAATCGTGTCGCGCAACTCGCGGCGGGGCAGCACGAGGTCAATCATCCCATGCTCAAGCAGGAACTCGGCGGTCTGGAAGCCGGGGGGCAGCTTCTGGCGGATGGTCTGCTCGATGACGCGGGGGCCAGCGAAGCCAATCAACGCCCCCGGCTCGGCAATAATCACGTCGGCAATAGTCGCGTATGAGGCAGTCACGCCGCCAAAGGTGGGGTCGGTCAATATCGAAATATAGGGCAACCGCGCCGCGGCTAGTTTGGCAAAGGCGGCCACCGTCTTCGCCATCTGCATCAGGGAGAATATCCCCTCGTGCATCCGCGCCCCGCCGCTGGCACTGACCGTCACCACCGGCAAGCGGCGGGCAATCGCGTCCTCCACCACCCGCACCACCCGCTCACCGTAAGCCTGCCCCATACTTGCGCCGAGGAAGCCGAAATCGCTGATGGTAATCAGCAGCGACTGACCCTCGATGGTGCCTGCGCCGCTGAGTATTGCCTCGCGCATCTTGGTCTTGCGCTGGGTGTCGCGCAGCTTGGAGGGATAGGGCTGGTCCATGCTGATGAAGCCGAGCGGGTCGCGTGGCTCGACAGTGTGCTGGTCTTCGACGAACGAGTCCTCATCCAGCAGCATCTCGGCCCGCTCCCGCGCCTTCAGCCTAAAGTGGTGGCCGCACTTGGCGCACACCTTGAAGTTGCGGGTTAGCTCTTTGGCATACAGCAACTCACCGCACTTGGGGCACTTCACCCACAGGTCTTCGGGGATGGCGCGACTGCGCTCCTCGGCATCCTCCGGGCCGCTGAATTGCTTGGGGTGACGGCGAAATAGGTCTCTCATAGCTTCCATTAACCTTATGGCGACGTAAATGGGGTGAATAACAAGGGGATGTTTATATTTTTGCCGCGCTTATTATAGCACACCCCGCCGCAGAACGCTAGCCCAGCCGCAGCGACAAGTCGCCCGCCACGATGCGTTGGGCCATGCCGGTTGGGGGCTGCACCAGCAACGCCCCATCCTCATCCACACCCAGTAGCTGACCGACCAAGACGGTGCGCCCGCTGGTGTCGTTGACGCGCACGATGCGGCCCACCCAGCACAGGTTATCCGCCCACTCCTGCCTAATCGTCGCGTATTCACCCGCTTGCAAGGCGAGATAGCGGCCTTCCAGTGCGTGGCAGAGGGCGCAGAAGATGGGGGCGCGGGGG
>JBBSEE010000354.1:0-3966 GCA_038239995.1 Chloroflexia bacterium
GCTCGTACAACTGGTGCGCCTCGGCCACGAAATCCTCAAGCAGCTCGCGCTCGAACTCGGCAGGGCGGCTGCCCGTCATCCGCTCCTTGATTTGGTGCAACGCGGTGATGAGCGCAGCAAGATTCGCTTCGGGGTGGCGATTATCCTCCCCCTTGTTCGCGGGGGGACGAGCGACTATCGCGGCGATGGGGCGTTTTGGTTGGCCGTTACCCGCCGCACGGGAAGAGTAGCCCACTCGCGCGGCGCGGCGGTCGCGGTAATCCTCTTGCTCCTCAAAGTCATCGCTGTCATAGTGGGGAGCATCATCGTCTTGCATGGTGCGCGGCGCGGTGGTCAACCTTGTACGACCTTCCAGTTGCACCGCGCGATTGTAATATATGGTCAGGCTGCCATCTTGCCCATCCGCCGCCATCGCTTGCAGTTCGCCGACAAGCTCGGCGTGACGCGCAATCTTCAGGTACTTGCCGATATTCTGTTCGCTCTCGCCTAGCAGCCGCGCCAACTCGCGCTGGGTGAGCTTGCGCCGCCCCTGCGTCGCCGCTAGGGCCTCAATCAGCCGCATCAGGCTGTTCAGCTTATCCACCAGCTTGAGGGGATGAGGCCACCGCTGGACAATCTCCACCGTAATCTTTTGCCCCTCATCCCGTACTTCGCCGCCCGCACTGCTGTCTTCCTCTACCCGCCCTCGCCTTTCCACTTCCGAGGTGGGCCACCCGCCCAGCGTGCTGTGCATCGCCGCCTGCCTCCTCCCCTGATGGTTGAACAATAAACCCCGGTACGCGGCCCGATTGTATAACATCCCTTCAGTTATGTCAATCCTGTACTTTTACTTCCTTGCCCTTTAACGGAAAAGTTATCATCATGATAATGGCTGTTAACGACATAGTGCATATTACCCATATCGCATTGCAAACACCCCGTGGGCGGGCTAACAAGTTGCCCGTAGCCGAAAAGCTACGGGCGGTTTCATTACCTGTAGGAGTTACGCAGTTACGGGTGGGTTTATGCCTGTTGACGTAGGGGCGAATCGCATAAGCCCTGCCCCACTACGTAACTCCTAGCCTGCTAACTGGTTTGCTCCCTGCGCTGGGCCTAAGTGCGCGGCTGGCGGGTGGCAGTGGTGAGGAACGCACCGCCGAGCAGTACCACGAGGGCGACCGCTAGCAGCCACCACCACGTTGCACCATCATCCCCCCCGGTGTGCGGTAGGGCGGGCATCTTGGCGGGGGTAGGGGTTGTTGCCATCATCGCGGGTGTAGGCATCGCCGGTACGCTGATAACCGACGGAGGGGTGGGGGTGGCACTGCCCCCGCCGGGCATAGTCATGCCGCTGCCGGGGGTGGGATTAGCAGCGGGGGCGATACCCATCCGCCCATCCAACGCCGCGCTAATTGGGCTGGCGGTCTGAATCGTAGTGGTGAGGATGTTGCCAATGTCCATCTTGGTGTCGGTCACGTTGGCGGCCCCGCTGGCGAACATATCTTTGTAACCGGCAGCCACCCCGCTCATGAAGTTGGTCACGCCCACCTTGTAGGTCTTGGCCGGGTCGAGCGGGGCAAAGCTGTTGGGGTTGCTGGGGTCGGTCAGCACCTGTACATCGGTGGCCTTACCGCCCTGCATCGTGAAGCGCACCCCGCTCTCCTGCAAGAAGCTATCACTATCCAGCTTGGAGACATCGAGGTTGAGCAAGTCGCCCAGTTGCTGGCCGGTCATGTCCGCGGTCACGACCGAGTTCTTGTAGGGAATCGCGGTGAAGAAGGCTTCGACGGTAATTGGCCCCGGTGGAATGGTGGCGCGGAACGACGAGGCGGTGGAGAAGAACGCGCTCGTCCCCACCTTGCTGCGTACTGTCTCCATTGACCAGTTGCCCAGCACGGTCTCGTTGTTGTCCACCCCATCTACGCTCATCTCGACCGCGGCGTTGCCCAGCACGGCAAAGCGGTCAGGATGCTTGGCTTCGAGGTCCTTCTGCATCTGGGCCACCTTGGCGGCAATGTCGGGGTCTTCGGGCTTGGCGGCATCCATCTTGACCAGTTGCCCATTCGCCGCAGTCAGCTTGCCGTCGGTGAAGGTAAGCTGCACTTGCGACAGATAGGCAAGGTATTGGAAGGGGGAGATGATGTAGGTCTCGGTGTTCGGTATCTTCGCCCATTCGCCCTTGTAGTGCGAGTGGGTGCCCAGCACCACGTCTATGCCCGGCACCGCTTGGGCAAGGGCGGCATCGTCCTCGCGTAGGGCATGGCCGAACAGAATGACCACGCTAACCTTCTCGGTGTCGCGCAGGGTGGCGACGATTTGCTTGGCGGTGGTCACGCGATCGGCAAACGAGGAGCCGGGAGCCATGTTCTCTGGCTTGACCAGCTTGGGGAAATCGGTCCCCGCAAGGGCGAACATCCCCACCTTCACCCCGCCCACAACTTTCACCATGTAGGGCTTGCCATCGCTGGTCAGCACCGGGGTGCCATCGGTGTAGACGTAGTTTGCGCTCAATATCGGATAGTTGGCACTCTGCTGGCAGCCCTTCAGCACATCCTGCCCATAATCGAAATCGTGATTGCCGATTGCCATCACGTCTATCAGCCCGTTGAACCACGGCCACTCCGTACACTTGTACTCGTCGCTCCATGTGGGGGTGCCCTTGTTCATGGTGTCGCCGCCGCTGAGTACCAGCAGGTTGGGGGTACTCTGCCGCATCGTCTTCAGGTAGGCGATGGTGCGGGCGACACCCCCTTGATTGGGTTGCCCCTCGGAGTAGAACGGCACCGCGTGCGAGTGGTAGTCGCTGAAGCCGATTACCGTAATCGTGGTGGTCGCCCCCTGCGCCTGCCCTACCGCAGTGGGTATCAACATCACTGCCAGCAGCGCGACCGCCAGCAACTGAAACCGTTTAATCATGGTCTCCCTCTCCTTTCCGGTTGGGTGAGCTAAATTGGGTACGTCGCGCTCAGTATAGCATAGCCCGCCCCGCCACCCCTCGCCCGCAGGTTAAGGGAGGTTTAAGTGAGGGTTAAATCTTGGTTAACGTTATAGTTAGCTAAACGCGGATTTGCCCGCCCCTGCCCGTATATAGTATAATAGCCCCACACCATAAGTGAACATTAGCTTGTTCCGATTAGCCAGTTAGGAAGGACCTCGTCTATAATGGCAACCCTGGGAGAGACCCTCCAGCAAGCCCGTGAGCAGATGAGGGTTAGCTTGGAAGATGCCGAGCGCGAAACCCACATCCGCCGCAAGATACTCGCCGCCTTCGAGGACGATAATCAAGCTGACCTCCCCCCCATCGTCTACGCGCGGGGTTTGCTCCGCAACTATGCCAATTACCTCGGCATTGACCCCAACACGGCAGCAGAAATGTTCGACGCACAGGGCAGTGGAGGTAGGCCACGCGCAATCACCAAGCCCCATGTGCAGCTTGCCTCGCCCAGCGGGGAGGTACGCACCACCCTGCGCTACCCGCCCAGCATCCTCGCCCTGTTCACCATCCTCGGCCTCGCCATCTTCGCCGCGATTGTCATCTTCAATATGATGGGTGGGGCGAAGGGGGCGAACAACACCGCGGCGATTGCCACCCCGCTGCCGCTCAGCCCCACCGTGCTGGTCGCGGTTGCCACCACTACCAATGGGGTGATGCCCTTCCTGCCCACCCCCACCAGTGCGGGGGGCGGCCAATCACCCACGCCGCCGCTGGCCGTCTCCAACACCGTGGTGGCGGGGGTGAAGATTACTCCGACCCCCGCGCCGCCCAACCCCAACGTGGGGGTGGGCACGCCGGTGGTGGGGGTGGGGATTGCCGCCAGCCCCACGGTGACGAAAATAGCCGCTACGCCTAGCCTCACCCTGTCCCCGCTAGCTCCCGGTCAAGGGGTGCAAGTAGTGCTAGTTGCCAGCAGCGACTCGTGGATGCAGGTGACGGTGGATGGCTTGCAGCAGTTCAATGGCACCATGCCGGGCGGCAGCAAGCGCACC
>JBBSEE010000355.1:0-3962 GCA_038239995.1 Chloroflexia bacterium
CCACCATGCCGCCGACCGACAGACTGGCTCCATTGGCGACTTGCAGATAACCCTAGTTGACGATGACCACGTAATCAGCGGGTATGAAATGAAGATGCGTCAAGTTACGCAGGGGGATATTGACAATGCCTTGCCCAAGATAGCCGGGCGCGGGGTACAAAATTATATCTTCATCACCACTGCTGCGGTCGACCCAGCGGTGCAGGATTACGCCGCCGCGATGTATGAGCGAACTGGGGGTGTCGAGATTGCGATTCTGGACTGTGTTAGCTTCCTCCGCCACTTTCTACATCTGTTTCATCGGCGGCGCGACGCTTTTGTCGAAGCATATCAAAATCTGGTGCTAGCCGAACCCGACAGCGCGGTAGGGCAGCCGCTGAAAGAGGCGTGGCTGAGTCTGCGGGTGGCGGCAGAGAGCGACACTACTAGTAGCGCAGAGGCGGTATCATAGAGTTATATCGAAAGGGACGCGGATGGGCGCAGGCAGCACATTCGGCAAGGCATTCGTCATCACCACATGGGGCGAGTCGCACGGCAAGGCGATTGGCTGCGTGGTGGACGGCTGCCCCGCCGGTTTGCCACTGGACGAAGCCGACATCCAGTACCAGCTTGACCGCCGCCGCGTGGGGCAGAGCAAGATTACCTCCCCGCGCAAGGAGAGCGACACCGTACAAATCCTGTCGGGGGTGTTCGAGGGCGTAACAACCGGCACCCCCATCAGTTTGATGATTTACAATTACGATGCTGACTCCAGCGCGTATGAGAGCATCAAGCACCTGTACCGCCCCGGCCACGCCGACTATAGCTATCGGGTCAAGTACGGTATCCGCGACTGGCGGGGCAGCGGGCGGGCCAGTGGCCGGGAGACTGCCTGTCGCGTCGCCGCCGGGGCGATTGCCCGCAAGTTGCTGGCGGGGGTGGGGTGCAGCATTGTCGGCTATGTGCGACAGGTGGGCGACATCGTAGCCGAACGCACCGACTTGGACGAGGTGGAGCGCAATATCGTGCGTGCGCCCGATGCGGAGGCGGCGGTTAGGATGATTGCCTACATCGAGGCGGCGCGGGACGACGAGGACTCGGTGGGCGGTATCATCGAAGTGGTGGCCCGCAACGTCCCGCCGGGGCTGGGTGAGCCGGTGTTCGACAAGCTGGACGCGGACATCGCTAAGGCGATGATGAGCATCGGCGCGACTAAGGGGGTGGAGATTGGCAGCGGCTTCGCCTCGGTTCTGTTGCGCGGCTCGGAGCATAACGACCCCTTCACCATGAAGGGAGAGCGAGTGGGCACCACCCGCAACAATCACGGCGGCATCCTCGGCGGCATCAGCACTGGCGAGGACATCGTGGTCAGGGTGGCAATCAAACCCGCCGCCAGCATTGCTAAGGAGCAGGCCACCGTAGATATAGAGGGCCACCCCGCCACTATCAGCGTGCAGGGGCGGCACGACCCTTCGATTTGCCCCCGCGCCGTCCCCGTCGCCGAGGCGATGCTGGCCCTCACCCTTGCCGACCACTTGCTGCGCCAGCGGGCCACGCGGGTGTAGCAGGTTTGAGGTTTGAGGTTTGAGGTTTGAGAGTAGTGATGAGAAAGTGTCTGAATAGTCGGTAAAGTCGGTTTTCTGTGCGTAGGGGCGGGTTGCACTCGCCCTTTTCAGACAGATTCTGAGCGATAAATGTTGTAGGGGCGAATTGCATCCGCCCAAATGCCGCGCATCATCGCTCATCGTAACTAGCAACCATGACGTAGGGGCGATGCAGCCCACCGCCCTGCTCAACTGCGTAACTCCTAATTAAAGATGAAAGAGAAGTTTGCGGTGTTCTTTAGTCTTTCATCTTTCATCTTTAATCTCTGATTTGGTATAATCAACGTAACAGCTTTGGGGGAGGGCCAGCAACCATGATTATCGAGCAGCCAAGCCAAGAGGGTAGCCGAGTGGCGGCCATCAAGTGCAAGAGTGGGTTCATCGTCTGCCTGAACAACGCATCGGGCAATTGCATTATGTGTGGGCGCGGCTTCTGCACCCAGCACGGCAACGCCACGCAGGGGGTATGCCGTCGCTGCCGCCATGATTACGCCCGTCGCCTGAAGCAGGAGTCCGATGCTTACCTTGAAACCATCCGCCGCGAGGTGGCCGAGTCGCGAAACTTGCAGGGGCTATGCGGGGCGGAGGGCTGCGAGAACGCCCACATCGTGATGTGCGAACGTTGCGGTTCGCTCTACTGCGCGATTCACTGGGGGCGATACCATTACACCTACGATTATCGCTCCCGTACTGGCATCAAACGTCGCCGCGCCACTGCCGTGCTATGCACCTCCTGCAAGGAGCATCTTGACGATTATCGCAAGTTGGCGAAGTACAAGGAATGATATGGGCAGCCAATCGCATACGCAATATTCGGTCGGGGCGCACATCGGTGCGCCCTACTGATAAGGAGCTAATGCAACAGACTATCAACCCCCCCGCCCGCCTCGCCGGTACGCTGGATGTACCCGGCGACAAGTCTATCTCCCACCGCGCCGCGATACTGAACGCGATGGCCGAGGGTAGCGCGACGGTGGACAACTTCCTCATCGGCGCAGACTGCCTTGCCACCGTCAATATGCTGCGGGCGTTGGGGGTGAACATCACCCTTGAGCCGCGCGGGGATGGGACGGCGCGGCTAATCGTGCAAGGGGCGGGGCGGGGCGGCCTACGCGAGCCGCGCGAGGTGCTGGACGCGGGCAATTCCGGCACTACTATGCGGCTGATGGCCGGGCTACTCGCCGGTCAACCCTTCTTCAGCGTGCTGACCGGCGATGCCAGCCTGCGGAGTCGCCCTATGGCCCGCGTCACCGACCCGCTGATGCTGATGGGGGCGCAAGTGATGGGGCGGGAGGGCAACAAGCTGGCCCCGCTAGCAATACGCGGTGCTTACCCCCTGCACGCGATTGACTATACCCTGCCGGTTGCCAGTGCCCAAGTCAAGTCCGCCCTGCTGCTGGCCGCCTTGTTCGCGCAAGGCAACACCGTGCTGCGCGGCAAGGTGGGCAGCCGCGACCACACCGAGCGGATGTTGGCGGCGATGGGGGCGCAGATCGAGAGCCAGCCCACGTTGGGCAGCGAACAAGGGCTGATTAGCATCACCGGCGGGTCAACCCTGCAGGCGCAATCGCTGACCGTGCCGCGCGACATCAGCGCAGCGGCCTTCTGGCTAGTGGCGGGGGCGGCGCATCCGAGCGCGACCATCACCGTGCGCGGGGTGGGGGTCAACCCCACCCGCAATGGGATTATCGAGGTGCTGCGCGAGATGGGGGCGGCGATTAGCCTCAGTAACGAGCGCGAACAGGTGGGCGAGCCAATCGCCGACCTCACGGTGCGGAGCAGCGGCCTGCGGGGGGTGGAAATCGGCGGGGCGATGATACCGCGCCTGATTGACGAATTGCCCGTGCTGGCAATCGCCGCCGCCGTAGCCGAGGGCCAGACGATGATACGCGATGCCGCCGAGATGCGGGCGAAGGAGACCGACCGTATCGCCACCGTGACCGAGGGATTGACCCGCATGGGCGCAAGGGTGGAGGCGCGACCCGACGGCATGATTATCAGCGGCGGCAAGTTGCATGGCGCGACTATTGACAGCCACACCGACCACCGCATCGCCATGGCCTTCGCGGTGGCCGCCCTGTTCGCCACTGGCCCAACCATGATTGACGGCGCGGAGGCAGTAGCCGTCTCCTACCCCCGCTTCTGGGATGACCTAGCGCAACTAAGTTCTTAATTGTGCTAGTTCGGCATTAACGCCCGCTCACTAGGGCGCGATAAATCTGCGCCCCTACTGGGTTGAACCCATCTTTTATGCGTGATGTTGCAACTAGCACATTACCCTAATCTGCAATCTGCAATCTACAATCTGCAATCAGGAAGGGAAGCAAGCATGGTAGCCGAGCGCATTCGCCCGCGTCCTGTGGTGTTGATAGTGATAGA
>JBBSEE010000356.1:0-3958 GCA_038239995.1 Chloroflexia bacterium
AACCTTCTTCGCGCCAGTGAGGCCGAGGTCGTCGCGCAGGGCATCGAGCAGGGTGCGGCGCGGTTCGAGGTAGACGGTATGCTGCTGTTGATTGACGTTGAGGGTGACAGGGCGGCGGGCGGGCGTAGGCCGGTCGGTTGCCATGGGCTTTGCTCCTGAGATGGGGGATGTTGCTGCTTGCAGCTAAGGCTATTATAGCACAGATTGGTTGAAGGCGGTAGGACTTTGACCGCGATGGGGCAGCTTCTGGAAAGGGGTTATTGCCGGTCCACGGGCGGGCCGTAGATGATGACCCGATTGCCGCCCTGCCGCTTGGCGATGAACATTGCGGTGTCGGCTTGGAACAGCACGCTACGCACGCTCTGCTGGCCGTCAATCGCCACCAGACCGAGGCTGAGGCGGACGGGGAAGTGGTAGCCTGCAATATGCAGCGGCTCCTTCTCCACCACCGCGCGGAGGCGGCGGGCGATTTGGCTGGCCCGCTTGATAGTGGTGTGTTCCAACAGCACCGCGAACTCGTCGCCCCCCACGCGGGCGAGGATGTCGCCGCCGCGCAATTGCTGACCCAGCATCGCGGCGAGTTGCTTGAGGGCAATGTCCCCCGCCGCGTGGCCCAGTGGGGTGGTGTCGTTGATGACCTTGAAACCGTCGAGGTCAATGAACATCAAAGCACTCTCATTCGTGGGGCTGGAGTTGGCGACCACTTGGGCCAGCCGCTCCTCCAGCCAGCGGCGGTTGGGCAACTCGGTCAGGTAGTCGTGGGTGGAGAGGTAGAGCAACTGCTGCTCATACTGCTTGTGTTCGGTGATGTCACGTTCGATAGTCACCCAATGGTGGCACTCGCCATTCTCATCCATGATTGGCTCCAGTGTAATCTCCGCCCAGAAGGGGGTGCCATCCTTCTTGTGGTTAAGTGCTTCGATGCGGGTAGACTTATGTTCGAGCAATGTGGCGCGGATGGTCTCAATTTGCTCATCACTGAGCTTGGCATAGTGCAGCACTTGGGTCGGCTTACCAATCACATCCTCTGCGCTGTAACCGCTGATGCGATAGTAGGCATCGTTGGCGTACAACACGGTTGGCTCCTGACCATCAACCGTCTCCGCGCCAGTGATCACAATCGCCTCGCTAGAGTTACGCACCGCCGAACTGAGTAGCCGCAATTGCTCATCGGCCTGCTTCCGCACGGTGATGTCGCGGTGGACACTCTGGATGTGCAAGGGGCGGCCCTCGGCATCGCGCACTAGGGCTACGCTAATCTCCACCTCCACCTCATGCCCATCCTTAGTCACAAGGGTGCGCTCATAAATCGGTATATCGTGACCAGCCAGCATCGCGTTCATCTTGGTTTCGCCGTCGCCGCGCTGCCGCGCCGCCACCATGTCCCAGATTTTCATCCCCACCAACTCATCGGCGGTATAGCCCAACATCTCGCTGACCCGCTGATTGACCGCGATAATCGTGCCATCCAGCCCATAGATGGTCACGCCATCGTTGGTGTTCTCGAACAGGGCGCGATAACGTTGCTCATTCTCGCGCAAGGCCTCGTCCGCCTGCTTGCGCTCGGTAATGTCCTGCAATGCGCCCAACAGGTAGACGCGATGAGGGTGTTGACTATCGCGCTCCGGTTTGGTGTAGGCCACCACCCAACGCACATCACCGGCTTTGGTCACGATGCGGAACTCTGCGCTGCACGGCTGCTGGGTGCGAAGCACCTCGGATAGGGTCAGCAACGAGGTGGTGATGTCCTCGGGGTGGGTGAGCGCAGGCCAGCCGCCGCGAGCATCCAATTCTTCCCACGTGTAACCAGTTAGCCGCGTAAACGCCTCGGTGGTCCATTGCACCTCCAACTTACCGTCGGGGGTGATAGCGCAAGAATAGACGCAATCGGAGGTTAGCTCGGAGATGGAGCGATAGCGGGCTTCGCTCTCGCGCAGGGCTTCTTGGGTAGCGGTGCGCTCGGCTAGCTCCTGCTGGCGGGCATGGTGCAGTTGCGCGTTGTAGAGGGCCAACGATGCCAGCTCGGCGAACTTGCCCAGCCACGCAATCTGCTCCGCACTGAAGCTCCGCCCCGCCTCGAAATAGACGACGCACAACACGCCCACCACCCTGGCCCCGAACTTGAGCGGCACCCCCGCCACCGCCCGCATATCGGCGTTGTCCCACTTCTGCGTCCGCCCCGGCCATCGGCTATAGTCATTCACCACCAGCGGCTCACCGCTCTGCCACACTCGCCCCGCCAAGCCTTCCCCATTATCAAGCTGGTAGCCGCTCATGTCGAGGAATTGACCCACCCCCACCCGCACCGTGATGTGCTGTCCATCCTCATCAACCATGTAAATGTAGCCGTGCGCGGTGCCAATCAACGCCCCAGCCTGTAGCAGAATGGTACGCAGCAGGTTGTCCATATCGAGGTGGTTGAGCAGCGCAAGGGTGGTTTGGTGCAAAGCGAGCAAGTATTCGTTCTGCTGGCGTAGCTTCACCTCCACCGCTTCCCGCTCGGCAAGGGCCTGCTGAGTGGCAGTGTAGAGGCGGGCGTTGTCGAGGGCAATCGAGGCTAGCTCGGCGAACTGGCCCAGCAGCAGCATTTCCTCGTCGCTGAAGCGGCGCCCCCGCTCAAACGAGACCACAATCAGCACCCCCACCACTTGCGCCCCCGACTTAAGTGGCACCCCGCTCATCGCGTGCATATCGGGGTAATCGGCGTAGAGGGAGGAGCGATGCGGCCAACTGCTATAGTCTGCCACGCTCATTGGCCCGCCCGCATCCCAAATCCGCCCTGCCAAGCCCTCGCCGCAGGCAATGCGCCGCCCCACGGTGCGCTCCAGCCCCGCCCCCACCGTGATACGCACCTCCATATGCTGCTCATCTTCGCTCAGGAGGTAGAGATAGCCATGCTCGGCGTGGAGCAGTCCCGCGGCGCGGACGATGAGGGCCGCCAATAGGTCATTGACATCGAGGCGGTTCATCAGCGAGAGGGTGATTTCGTGCAAGGCGGTCAGGTAATCGTTCTGCTGGCGTAGAGCCACCTCCAGCGCGGCATAGTCGGGGCTGGCGGCAAGGTTGGAAGTAATAGAAGATGGGGGACTAAGCGTCGGGGAATACTCCGGCGCAGGGCGTGCGGGTGCCTCAGCAGGGGACGGAGGGACGAATTCGTCATCGTTTTTCCGGTGGCTGTTCATAGCGGATGAATCATATTCACTTGCCGATGATGAGATAAGGACTTTAGCATAATTATTGCTTCAGTAAGCAGTATAGCAGCCTTGTATCAGGCTTGTCAACCGCCCTATAGATGAGGGGGTTTAGCGGAGGGTGAAGTCGCGCCTTGATGCGAGACACATAGGCGCAATGAATTGCCCCTCTACATGGGGTTCGGTGATGTAGGGGCGTGATTTATCCCGCCCCACCGCAATGCGCTCAAGATACCGGGGGGCGGGGGCGGTAAATAGTCACGCGGTTGCCACCCTGCCGCTTGGCAATATACATCGAGGTGTCCGCCTCAAACAGCACGCTACGGATGTCCTGCTGCCCGTCAATCAACACCAAACCGATGCTGAGGGTAATGGAGAAGCGATGTCCGGCCAACTCCAGCGGGGTGGAAGCGACCGTCAGCCGCAGCGATTCGGCCAACTCCTCGGCTTGCGGCGGGTCGGTCTGCTCAATCAGCACCGCAAACTCGTCGCCACCGATGCGGGCAAGGGTAGCCTCGGGCGGCAGCCATTGACTGAGGAGCGTGGCGATGAACTTGAGGGCGTCGTCACCGGCACTGTGCCCGAAACCGGGGGTGTCGTTAATCGCCTTGAACTTGTCGAGGTCAATGAACATCAGGGCACTGAGCAGGCTGGGGCTGGCGTGGCGCAGAATCGTGACGAGGCGGTCTTCGAGAGCGCGACGGTTGGGCAGGGTGGTAAGGTCGTCGTGGGTGGATAGATAGACTAGCCGCCGCTCATGCTCCTTG
>JBBSEE010000357.1:0-3954 GCA_038239995.1 Chloroflexia bacterium
GGGGCCACCGCGAACTCCCCATCCGCGCCGACTATGTGGGCAAAAATGTGCCCACCAGCCACGAGGAGCGGGTCAACGTCCGCCTCGAAGAGAGCGACGGCGTGGACGAAGTACGCATCGTGCGATTTTAGATTTTGGATTTTAGATTTTGGATTGGCCGATATAGGGGCGGGTGGCACTCGCCCCACCGACGCGCATCAATGCCTATTGTAGGCAGAACGGAGGAACAACATGACCCATGCAACCATCGAACGACCCATCGCCGCGCGGCAGGGACAACTGCCCAGCGGGCTGGCCCCCGCCCACCGCCGCCACATCCTCGACCTCGACGACTTTGGCCGGGGCGAGATTGAGCTAGTGCTGGATACGGCGGTGGCGATGAAGGAGATACTCGGTCGCCCCATCAAGAAGGTGCCCACCCTGCGCGGCAAGACGGTAGTCAACGCCTTCTACGAGAATAGCACCCGCACCCGCATCTCCTTTGAGCTAGCCGCCAAGAACCTGAGCGCGGATGTGGTCAACTTCACTGCCAGTTCCAGCAGCGTGAGCAAGGGCGAGTCGCTGGTGGACACCATCCGCACCCTCGAAGCGTTGGGCGCAGACGTAATCGTCATCCGCCATAGCGAGTCCGGTGCGCCCTACCTCGCTGCACAGCACTTTCGCGGCAGCATCCTGAACGGCGGGGACGGCACCCATGCCCACCCCACCCAAGCCCTGCTCGACCTCTTCACCATCCGCGAGCGGTTGGGCGATGTGGCGGGGCGCAAGGTGGTCATCCTCGGCGACATCTTCCACAGCCGGGTGGCCCGCAGCAACGTATGGGGGCTGGCCCGCATGGGCGCGGAGGTGGTGTTGTGTGGCCCGCCCACCCTGCTGCCCTTCAAGTCCGGCCCGCTGGAATGGGGCATCCCCGGCCACAACACCGTCACCGTGCAGGTGGAACACCACATCGAATCCGCCCTGAAGCACGCCGACGTAATCATGGCCCTGCGGATGCAGAAGGAGCGACAGCAGGGCGGTCTGCTGCCTAGCATCCGCGAGTACGTCAACCTCTACGGCCTGACCGCCGCCCGCGTCGCCCTCGCCCAACCCCATGCACTGGTGATGCACCCCGGCCCGATGAACGAGGGGGTGGAAATCATGAGCGATGTGGCCTACAGCCGCCAGTCGGTCATCGAGGAGCAAGTCACCAACGGGGTCGCGGTTCGTATGGCCCTGCTCTACCTCATCGCGGGGGGAGTCTTAGGAAGGAGCAACCATGACCAGTTTCAGTCGCAACGGCCAGCACGAAACTAAGGCGATTCTGATAAAGGGCGGGCGCATCATTGACCCCGCCAATGGGGTTGACCGCGTGGGCGATCTGCTGATAAAGGGGGGGGTGATTGCCGCGCTGGGGGGCGGGGACGCGCCCGCTGATGCCCGTGTGATAGACGCAGCGGGCAAGGTGGTCGCCCCCGGCTTCATTGACCTGCACTGCCACCTGCGTGAGCCGGGGCAGGAGGACAAGGAGACGATTGCTAGCGGCACGGCGGCGGCGGCACGGGGAGGATTCACCGCCGTCTGTGCGATGCCCAACACCGTCCCTGCGATTGATGACCGCGCCGCCGTGGAGTTCGTCACCAAAGTGGCGCAGGCGCAGGGTCACGTGCGGGTCTACCCCATCGGGGCGATTAGCAAGGGGCGCAAGGGGGCGGAGCTAGCTGAGTTCGCAGATATGGCGGCGGCGGGGGCGATCGGCTTCAGCGATGATGGTGCGTGCGTGATGAGCAGCCAATTGATGCGTAACGCGCTGCAATATGCTGCGATGCTGAACTTGCCGCTCATCTCCCACTGTGAGGATACCGCGCTGACCGGCGAAGCAGCGATGAACGAGGGGCCAATCAGCAACGCGCTGGGGCTGAAAGGCTGGCCCAACGCCGCCGAGGAGGTCATCGTCGCCCGTGAGATTGCCCTCGCCCGACTTACTGGCGGCCACGTTCACCTTGCCCATATCAGCACCGCCGGTAGCGTCGCCCTGCTCCGCGCCGCCATCGCCGAGGGGCTGCCCGTCACCGCCGAGGCCACCCCCCATCATCTGACCATGACCGACGAGTGGGTGGCGGGGCGCAAACGGCTGGCGGGGCAGCCCATCTCTGAGGTGCAGATGCCGGTCTATACCTTCGCCGCCGCGGCCGCCCCCAAAGCTGCCGAGCTTGATACCGCCCCTGCCCCCAAGCCCACCCCCGCCGCCCCGCAGGTGGAGCCGCCCTTCCCCTACGATACCAACACCAAGGTCAACCCCCCGCTACGGGCCGAGGTGGACCGCCAAGCCCTCGTCGCCGCCCTTGCCGACGGCACGATTAGCGCAATTGCCACCGACCACGCCCCGCACACGGTGGTGGACAAGCAGCAGGAGTACGGTTACGCCGCCTTCGGCATCAGCGGGTTGGAGACAGCCTTCGGCGCATTGATGGCCCTCGTTCACAGCGGCGGGTTGGACTTGCCCACCCTAATTGCTCGCCTCACCATCGGCCCCGCCCACGCCTTCAACCTGCCCGGCGGCAGCCTTAGCATAGATGCGCCTGCCGATGTGGTTATCCTCGACCCCGATGCGGCGTGGACGGTAGACCCCAGCCAGTTTGCCTCGCGCGGCCAGAACACCCCTCTCGGCGGTGTGTCCCTGCGCGGCAAGGTGGTGGCGACCATCGTGGGTGGGCAAATAGTGTACGGCGCAGATGCGATATTACATAAATTACGTGGTTGAGCAGGGCCTATGCGATTCGCCCCTACATCAACCGACCCAAATCAAGTCATTGCTGCGTAACTGCGATATTACATCCTTTTTACATGGGCTTAACCTCGGCTTGACACAGCCGCGCTACAATAGGGGCAGTTGATGAACCGCTAAAGCCACGTTGCTACTGATTAACTTGCAACCCCAGAGCGCAAAGCTCATCCCGAAAGGATGGTTCGACCATGTTTATGCTGCGACAGATGATGTTCCTGATGCTACTCAGCCCCACCTTGCTACGCCCCTTCGCTGGTTGGCGGTGGCGGCGGCCCTATCGGCGGGCGCGGCTGCTGCGGGCACGTATCCGCTGGGCTTGGTAGGGTTACATAGGTGGCTTACAAAGAAGATAGTCTGGCGGCAGGTTTGTTCCTTGAATAATCCTGCAATTATGGTATAATTAGGCCAGACAGATAGCTTGCCAACGCGCAGCCATGCTGCGCGTTGTTCGTTTTACCATCAATCCCCCCATACCTTGCAATTCAGGGCTGGGGGTAACAGGAGAGCAATGTTCATTTTGACAACTATCCTTGCGGTGCGGCGGGGGCGGGAGACGGCGATGGCGGGCGACGGCCAAGTCACCCTCGGCGACATTGCGATGAAGCATAAAGCGCGGAAGATTCGTACTCTATACGACGACAAAGTTGTGGCCGGGTTCGCCGGGGCGGTGGCTGACGCGCTGACCCTGTTTGAGAAGTTCGAGGCCCAATTGGAGCAATATCGCGGCAACCTGCGTAAGGCTGCCGTGGAGTTGGGCAAGGAGTGGCGCACCGACAAGTTTCTGCGCCGCCTTGAGGCCCAACTAATCATCGCCGATGCGGGCAACCTGCTGGTACTCAGCGGCGACGGCGACATTATCGAACCCGACGATAACGTGGTGGCGATTGGCAGCGGCGGACCTTTCGCCCAAGCGGCGGCGGGGGGCGTTGTTGCAGTACACCGATTTGGGCGCGGAGGAGATTGCCCGCGCCGCGATGAAGATTGCCGCGCGGATGTGCATCTATACCAACGACGAGATTTCCCTGCACGTAGTCACTGCCGATAGCGACGAAGAAGTTGCCAGCGGCCAAGCGGCGGTGGACACCGATTTGCCCCTGCCCGACAGCGGCGCAGTGACCGACGCAGATGCCGATGACCAAGATGATGATGACGACGAGGACAATGAACCAGATGGACAACCATAACCC
>JBBSEE010000358.1:0-3953 GCA_038239995.1 Chloroflexia bacterium
CCCCCCCCCCCCCCCCCCGGTTGTAGCGCAAGCTGCGCCGCCCCACCCCACCAGAAGCGAAAGATAAGTCGTCCAAGTAGCATGATACCCCCACCGCCGTATTGCCCCCCGCCGCCATTATCGGTTATAATGCGCCCAGAGCGACGGGCGTTGGCCCACCCCCTGCCCCTCCCGGTGGGAGGGGAGCAATACAACCAGTCGCTCACTAACGAGGAGGATGAACATGGCCGGAGCGATTGAGAAGCTGCAACATTACCTAATCGAACACCAACTGTTGACCATCGAGCAGAAGATTGCCGAGTCGAACACCCACGCCGACGAGGGCAACGCGATTATCGCGGACAAACATGAGGATGCGGTCGAGCGCGAGGAGGACGACCGGATGAGGCTGTATGGCCCGTTCGGGCTGGGCCTAAAACGGGCAGCGGCGGTACGTGATAGCCAGAAGGAACTTGCCCTCGATGACAGCGACCCACTGGACAGCGCGATTGCCGATGCACTGGTACGCTATCTGGTGCGTACCGACTTGGCCGAGGTGCGGAGCGAGGAGCAACCCGGCACCCCCAGTGGCGAGTTCGCCTCCGACGGCACTATGATTAGCGAACCGATGCCCAACTATACCTACTACTTCACCTTCAACTGGCCCGCGATACAAGATGCCACCGCTGCTGCTGGCACCTCGCTCGACGAGGTGATGCGCGACGCGGCAGATTAATTTTGAATTGTGAATTGTGAATGTTGAATTAGGGGGTTGGATGATGACAGACCCAAAATCACAGCCTGACCCAACGGCTGATGGCCCCCAATTCATCATTCATAATTCACAATTCAGCATTCTCCAAGAGCGGTTGGGCTACCAGTTTCGCGACCCGGCGTTGTTGGCGCAGGCCTTGGTGCATCGCAGCTACTTGCACGAGTATCCCGCCCATCCTTTGGGCAGCAACGAGCGGCTAGAGTTCCTCGGCGATGCGGTGCTGGGCTACGTGAGCGCGTTGGCCCTGTTCATTGTCTACCCCGACAAGGGCGAGGGCGAGCTATCCGAGCTACGCAGTGCGTTGGTGCGACGCGAGAACGCGGCGCGGTGGGCAGAGGAGATTGGGCTGGGCGAGTACCTCTACCTCAGTCGCGGCGAGGAAGCAGCGGGGGGACGAGGCAAGGCACGAGTGCTGGCGAATGCGTTCGAGGCTGTGCTGGGCGCGATGCTGCTGGACGGCGGCTTGGAGGCGGTCACGCGCTTCCTAGAGGCGCGGTTGAAGGCGGTCGAGGAAGCAGCGGCCCGCACCCCCAACTACAAAGGGGTGCTGCAACAGGTGGTGCAGGCCAGCCACAAGTTGACCCCCCGCTATCATCTCGTCGCCGCGGACACAGAGGGCGAGTTCATCGCTGAGGTGCGACTGGCGGGGCAGGATGAACCGCTCGGTCGCGGCACGGGTCGCAATAAGCAGCAGGCGGAGATGGCCGCCGCTTACGATGCGCTGCAACGGTTGCAAGATAAGGCGTGAGGCATGAGGCATGAGTCGAGAGGCATGAGGCATGAGGCGTGAGTGGGTGAGTTGATGCGTTTCAGCAGGGCGAGTGCAACCTGCCCCTACTGCCAATCACCCTGATTCTAGATTCTACCTTCTACCTTCTTGATTGAGGAGCGGATGTTCAACTTCGAGAACGACAAAGTTCGCCTGCGGGCGATTAGCATGGACGATGTGGACGACTACTGGCGGTGGCGCAACGACCCCGCCGTGACCCGCACGCACATCACTTCGCAGCCACGCAGCCGCGAGGAGGTCGCTAGCTTCGTGCGCCGCTGGATGGAGAGCGGGGACAACTTCGCCATCGAGGCGATTGACCTGCCCCAGCCCGTCCACATCGGCAATACGTCGCTGCACGATATTGACTGGCGCAACCGCAAGGCTGAGTTCACCATCAGCATCGGCGAGAAGCAATACTGGGGGCGCGGCTACGCCACCGCCACCACCAAGCTGATGCTAGAGTACGCCTTTAGCATCCAGAACCTGCATCGGGTCGAACTGTACGTGTTCAGCTTCAACGCGGCGGCTATCCGCGCCTACCAGAAGGCGGGCTTCCAGCATGAGGCTACCCTGCGCGACGATGTCTACCGCGAGGGCCAGTTCCACCAATCCTACCTGATGGGCATCCTCCGCTGCGAGTGGGAGGCCCTACGCAGCCATGAGGCATGAGGCATGAGGCATGAGTACCGAAAAACTAGTTCTGATGTGCGCGTCTATCTCCCCTCCCACCGGGAGGGGTAGGGGTGGGTGACTGGAGCTTCTCGCTCCCACTGGGCCGACATACGGCATTGACGCGACCGACCTCATGGTAGGGGGTGGGTGCGTGCCGCGCAACTCGCTCCCACCCCCCGCCCCACCCGGGGGGGGGGGGGTGGTGTGCGGATTTTTGATTCTAACTTCTACCTTCTAAAATCACTATGTACACATTCAGCAACGAAAAAGTACGCCTGCGGGCGGTCACGGGCAGCGATATGGACGACTTCCTGCGCTGGTTCAGCGATACGGCGATGCTTCGCAACCTCGGTGGGGTGGTGCATCCCCACAGTGAGGCCGAGGAGCGCGAGTGGCTGGAGCGGGTCGTGGGCGGCAACGCCAGCGACAACCACTTCGGGATTGACGCGATTGACGGGGCGCAACCCAAGCACATCGGCGGCTGTTCGCTGTTCCGCGTGCAGCACCGCAACGCCAGCGCGGAGATGGGTATCCTGATTGGCGAAACCGACTACTGGGGCAAGGGCTACGGCACCGCCGCGCATCAACTGCTGTTGGAGTTCGGCTTCGGTGAATTGAACCTGCACCGTGTTCATCTGCGCGTCTACGACTTCAACCTGCGTGGACGACGTTCCTACGAAAAGCTCGGCTATCACCTCGATGCCACCGCCCGCGAGGCGGTCTACCGCGAGGGCCGCTACTATGATGTCCATCACATGAGCCTGCTGCGCGACGAGTGGGAGGCTCTACGTAGGCATGAGGCATGAGGCGTGAGGCATGAGTGGGTGAGACATGAGTACCGAAACAACTAAGTTGTGATGGTGCAAGTGGCAATTCCCCTCCCGCCGGGAGGGGTAGGGGGTGGGTGAGGGACGCGCCACTCGCTCCCCCTATAATCGTCGCGAACTCTCATAGAATAAGGACTGAGCAGGGGGTGGGTGCGTGCCGCGCAACTTGCTCCCGCCCCCAGCCCCTCCCGGTGGGAGGGGAGTGATGAGCGGATTCTGCATTCTACCTTCTACCTTCTAAAATCACTATGTACACTTTTCAGAACAACCGAGTTAGGCTGCGGGCGTTGCGTCCAGAAGATTTGGACAACTGCGTGCGCTGGTTCAACGACACCGAGGTGCAGCGCACGTTGGTAGTCTATGCGCCCCAGAGCCGCGAGGCGGAGCAGAAGTGGCTAGAGCGGGCGATGCAGCCGGAAGGCGACGAGTACAGCTTCGCGGTGGAAGCGATTGACCTGCCAGAGCCGACCCACATCGGCAACGTGGGGGTGCATCACCTCGACTGGCGACACCGCCAATGCGAGATTGGCATCGTCATCGGCGAGAAGCAGCATTGGGGCAAGGGCTACGGCCCGGCGGCGTTCGCCTTGTTGCTAGAGTTCGGCTTCGGCGAACTGAACCTGCACCGCGTCTATCTACAAGTCTACGACTTCAACCCGCGTGGCATTCGCGCCTATGAGAAGCTCGGCTTCCAGCTAGAGGGCCGCCGCCGCGAGGCTCTCTACCGCGAGGGTGCGTACCACGACGTGCTAGAGATGAGCATCCTCCGCCCCGACTGGGAGGCTCTACGCAGCCATGAGGCATGAGGCGTGAGACATGAGTACCGAAACAACTAAGTTGTGATGGTGCAAGTGGCAATTCCCCTCCCGCCGGGAGGGGTAGGGGGTGGGTGAGGGACGCGCCACTCGCTCCCCCTATAATCGTCGCG
>JBBSEE010000359.1:0-3944 GCA_038239995.1 Chloroflexia bacterium
AGCACATGATGTTCACCACCGTGCGCGGCACGTTCAGCGATTTCGATGCCAACATCAACCTCGACCCCCACAACCTTCAGAACTCCGCGGTCAATGTCACCGTTCAGCTTAACAGCGTGGATACCCACGATGCCAAGCGCGACGGCCACCTTCGCTCTGGTGACTTCTTCGATGTTGAGAACTACCCGACCATGACCTTCCGCAGCACCCGCATCGAGCCGCAGGGTGCCAACAACTTCAAGATTTATGGCGACCTCACCATCAAGGATGTGACCAAGCCGATTATCTTGAACGTGACCAAGGAAGGCGAGGCCAAGCATCCCTTCCATGGTGCTCAACTATTCGCCTACAGCGCGGAGGCCACGATTAACCGCAAGGATTGGGGCTTGAATTGGAATGTCGCCCTCGAAGCGGGTGGTTGGCTGGTCAGTGAGCAAGTCAAGCTGGTGATTGAGGCCGAAGTGCTGGAGCAGCCGGACGTGCTAACCGAGCAAGTGGCGGAGCAACCCGTCGCGGTTGCCTAAACTTACAGCCAAACAAGCGAACAGATAGAGGACGCACATCCATAATACAATGTGCGTCCTTATTTACATTGGCGAAAAACCTTTTCATTAGCTATGCGTTTTTATGATAAGTTGTATTGGATAAGATTAACAGAAGAAACGTTCAAATTCGTTGACCAAACCACTTGCATTTTCTTTTATCTTAGTTTATAATATTAATACCCTAAAGGAAGCAGGCAGTCATCGCCTACCGAGCAAGGAGCTAATTATGAAAATGCAATTTACTACCCCCCCCCCGTATTACATTCACTATAGTAGCGATAGTTTTGTTCATCATGGCAGGTTCGATACAAGCCCAAACTACAAATAACCCAAATAACCCCGCACCATCTTCTCATCTTAATCCTAATATAGTCCCCCCAGACCTAAATAGATGCGGTTCGGGGCATAGCTTTGTTGATGTGCCTCAAACCTATCAATATTACGAAGCGATTACCTTTATGTCATGTAAAGGATACATAAGTGGCTACGATGGCACCCACTTTGGTCCAAACGACTCAGTGACGCGGGGCCAATACGCAAGGATGGTTGATAATCCATATCGCTGGCGGTTTCCTTCTACTGAAACACTTCCTAACCCTCCTACTTATACAGATATAGCTAGCAGCATTTTTAGGCAGAACATTGAGCAAGCCAGCTACAAGGGTGCTATTACTGGCTACACTCAGTCACAATGCGCTGGCTACGGCGCAGCCTATCCTTGTTTTCAACCTGATCGGCACATAACTCGCGCCCAAATGTCGAAGCTGGTGAGCATTGCTGCTAACTGGACTGATGCACCCCCTGCCAATCCAACTTTCTCAGATGTCCCCACAGACCACTGGGCATATGCTTTCATCGAACGCCTTGCTAGGCATGGTGCAGACGCAGGTTCAATCTCCTGTGGCCCAGTTGCACCATGCTTCAGGCCGAATGACCTCGCTAGTCGAGGGGAGATTGCCCAAAGCCTCTTTGTTGCCTCCAACGGTCCATCCAATGGTATGATTAGTCACTGTTGCCGTTACAACGTACCACCTCCTTATCATACCCCTCTTCCTGCCAATTCTCCAAATGGACAATGGGAAGGAACCAATAACATGAACTATAATTTCACCAACGATCCAAACTTTGTTGACCCTATTATCCCCGGTGGTTATTTGAAAGGAGCAGTACTAGGTTCCAATGCCTACCGCGCCGATGCCACAGACCTGTACTGGACAAGTGCAGACTGGCTCTGGCTTGACGATCCGCAGCATGAATATCCCAACGGTCAAGGTAATGAACACTATGTCCCAGCGGTAGTGTATCATGCCAACAACTACCCTGACGGAAATGGGTGTTCATCTGGTAGCTATGACAACATATTTTACTCAGATATGCCCAATATTAGTGGCTACCATAAACAAGCTTGTTTCTTCGGTAGCGATAGCGAAGCTAGGCTTTATCCAAGCTATGTGGGTAGCTTCCTAGCAGGAAGGACGTATTTTGTTGCTGTTATATGGAATCAGAGTAATGGTGGAGGAAGGCACCAGATGAACCTTGATGATTACTACCTTAATATAGGTACCGGCAGTAACTCACCAGTGCGCCGGGATTATCTGATGAAGTTTTGCTTTGACGATAACGGACAGATAGTTACTTGGTGTGCAAACGACTTAAAAAGGTCAGTATGCCTGCCCAAGGCGGTGCTAGCCAAAGTACAACAAGAACCAAAAGGAGATTGTTATGAAAAAGAACCTCTCAATGAACGCGATGATAAAAATTGCCACCTTGCTGACAGCAGCAACGCTAATGTTGGCTAGCTGTGACAGTAGCCAGCTAGCCAGCCAACGGAACCAGTCCGCCAATACTCAACCCGCACAACAAGCAACCCCAACTTACACTGCGCCGACACTGGTACGTAAGGCGAATTTCGGTACGTGGTGGTACTTTGCCCAAAAAATGGGTAGTGACACGATAACACCATTTGGTGGGACGCAGATTAAACCCGGTGATGTGTTTGCCAAAGTAAATTACAAGAACGACACAGCCACCGATGTTCGAGCTTACGCCGCGACGAATCGCAGCCAGTTGCAGAAGGTGGTGGATGCCGGTGGGCAGACTGAAGCATGGATAACTTTCAGGACGTATGTTAGTGCTAACGATTTTCGTGCTTTTGTTAAGTCACATCGTCTAAGCAACCCTCAATCACAATTGCGGGCGATTGATGAAACCAAGAGCGCAGACAACAAATACATTACCATGCAAATTGGCCCACGCGCCGACGACCCCGACCCACTGCCTCAAGTTTACATGAACTTTTATCAAGGGATTCAATCCGACCACAACCCTAATGCGATTTTCGAGGGTATTTACTTCACTCGTGCGTGGGTGGATGCCCAAGAGTTGGCCGCGATAGCCAACGACCCAAAGGTGTATTTCATTGACATTACCCCCAACTTGGTACGCATGGACTTGGCCGCCAACGGTATAGAAAATGCTGACAAGGTGGATGTCGAGGTCGAGCCAGCCAACCCATTCTATACCATGGAGCTAGCGGGGCTGGACCAGTTCAAGTAATCAGGTTTGGGCAAAATCCACGAAGCGATAGCCCAGCCCCCGCTCGTTCATGATATATTTGGGGTGTGCGGGGTCTTGCTCAATTTTCTGGCGCAGGTAGGTGATGTAGAGGCGCAGCAGTTGAGTGTCGTCGCGATACTCCCGCCCCCACACTTTGGTCAGCAACGCCTCGTGGGTGAGCAAGCGGCCCGCATTCTGTATCAGTTGGGCGAGCAGGCGATACTCGGTGGGACGCAGCTTGACACTGTCGCCATCCACGATTGCCTCGCGGCGGTCGAAGTCCACGCTGAGGCGGTCATCAATCTTGGTGATGCCGTCGCTGCTGATAGTGGGGGCCATGCTGGCGCGGCGCATCGCGGCTTTGACCCGACTGACCAGTTCGCGGTGGCTGAATGGCTTGGCGATATAATCGTCCGCCCCCAGTTCGAGGCCACGCACGCGGTCGGCTTCGCTAGCCTGCACGGTAAGCATAATCACCGGCGCGTTGGTGACTTGGCGTAGCTCCTTCAGGGTCTCAAACCCATCCATGCCGGGCAGCATCACATCGAGCAGCACGAGGTCGGGCATCAACTCGCGGGCTTTGGCAATCGCCTCCCTCCCGCTCTGCGCTTCGATGACGTTGTAGCCCTGTTGCTCTAGGATAGAAGTGAGCAGGTCTACCAGATGTGGCTCGTCGTCCACCACCATGATTGTCTGGGCCAACGCTAATCTCCTGTGTCTACCGGCAGGGTGAAGCAGAATTGCGCCCCCTTACCCTTGTCCGTATCTTCGACCCAAATCTGGCCGCCGTGCGCGTCCACGATGGAGCGGGCAATATACAGGCCCAACCCCACCCCTTTCATC
>JBBSEE010000360.1:0-3943 GCA_038239995.1 Chloroflexia bacterium
ATGGGGGCGAGAGCGCGGAGGATGTCGCTATCCTCGGGGCCGGTGTTGGCACTGGGTATCACGCTCCAACTCTGCCCATCCCAGTGTTCAGTCAAGGTGCGGTTATAACTTATGATACCGCTGACTACTGAACTGGCCCCTACCGTCCATATATCATTAGCCGAAACTGCGGCCACTCGAATCAGAAAATCATCGGATGAAGGCTCAGGACCGGGGATTAGCTGCCAGCCAGTGCCATTCCAGTGTTCAATGATATTACGACTGGGCGAGCCACTATCGCCAACCGCCCAAACATCGTTGTGAGAAAGTGCAGTTACTCCCGCCAACCCCCGGTCATCTACTGGCGGCGGCGAGTTAATTGCCCAGCTACTGCCATCCCAATGTTCGGCTAGTTCATAGGCATGGTGATTTCCCGCCGCCCCACCTACCGCCCATACATCATTGCTATCAATTGCCGTTACTCGACCAAACCCATACGGCCAAGGGTCGCCCATAGGGGTATCTACTATCTCCCATCGCGGTTGGCAGCCACTGGGGGTAGCGTTGGTCGCGGCGATGTGCCGATTTGCTGGCTTAATTGCAGATGGGACAGTCAGATTGCTGAGGAGAGCAATCGCTAGGCTGAAGATTATCAGCACCGTTGCACATCGCTTCACAAGGCACCTCTTTCCAGCCAAGCTGCCCCACTCGCCATATTTCGGCGGGTAGGGCGATGGCCTAGCGAACGGTTAGTTATAGGTATACAGTTCGATGAGGGTGCGTTGCTTGCTGGTGTTGGGGTCGGTATAGTAGCCCACCGTCCATGCCCGCACGAGGTTTACCCCGGCAATGCCCCGTAGGGTGGGATTGTTGCCGGTATCGAGGCTATGGAGGTCGTGCCACGAGGTGCCGTCCCAGTGTAGAGCCAGCGTGCCAGCGGGCGAGGTTTTAATCCCCGCTGCCCACGCCGAGTCAGTTGCGGGGTAATCTACCGAGTAGACTCTCTTATTGCTAGAAGTATAGGGGTTATTCCACTGATGGTTAAAGTCATCCCAGTTGTTGAGGTAGGCACTGTTGTCGGTGGGGTTCCAACCTCCAATAAAGCCATGCTGGTAGTCTAGGAAGGAGGTCGCCTCCAGCCGGATGTTATACTCTGGTATGTTCCGCACCGACCATGCCGAGCCATTCCAGTGGATGGTGTAAGGTGCGATGTTGCCACTGACGTTGGCATAGCCAACTGCCCAGACATCGCTGGCACTGAGGGCCGATACCCCGGTGAGGTAAGTGTTGTTGCTGCTGTTGTTCGGGCTGCTGACGATACTCCATGTGCTGCCCTTGTCGGTGGAGTGTTCGACGAGGGTACGGCTAGGGCCGCCACTATCTACATAGTCCCCCACGCTCCACACATCAGTAGCGGAACTGGCGGATACCGCCCGTAGTTGATTAGAGCTGCTGCCACTATTCTGGCTAGTGAGGGCGGTCCAGCTAGTGCCATCCCAACCCTCGACTAGGGTGCGGGCGACGGAACTAGAGTAGTAGCTGCCCACCGCCCACACGTAGTAGCTGCCCACCGTTTGGCTGTTGTTGCCGCCACTGACGTAGGCATCCACCGCCGCTAGGTTGTTAGCCTCACTGCCTACGTTGGGGTTAGTGACCACACTCCAGCTAGTCCCGTTGTACTTCTGGACCAAGGTTTGACCGAGGTTACTGGCATTGGTGTAGCCGCCCACCGCCCATACCTCATTGCTGGAGACCACCGTCACACCGCTGAGGCTATTGGAGCCACTGCCGACGTTGGGGCTAGTGACAATCTGCCAGCAATCCCCCACGCACACAGTGGCGGACACGGGGTGAGTACCCACTATGACGCTTACCAACATGACCACCACGACTAGGCAACTGACCAACGCGACGACCCGCTTTTGAGGGATAATGCTATTCACAACCCTGCTCCTTCTCCCCCGCTTGGGGATGGACGACCAGCTTTGACCACGCACCCGACTCCACGCGGGGCAAGGCGGCCCGTTTTGGGCTGGTGCTACTATACTACAGAACGCGGGGCAAGGCGGCCCGTTTTGGGCTGGTGCTACTATACTACAGAAAAAAAAATCTTGTCAAGCGTTTGGCGGTCAATTGGCATGGATTCGCGCAAATTGGCATATCTCTTGTCCACTTACTCTTCTCGTGATCACGATTACTAGCGCAGCCCCAATATCTGGCGCAGTTTGTCTGCCTCAGCCAGCAACTCAGGGCCGCCGGGCAGCTTCTTCTGCACCTTGTAGTTGCCGAGGTTGATGAGGGCGGCAGGGTAGAGGCTGGTCACGGAGCGGGCCACGTAGTCTTGCGGCACGAGGTCGCTAGTGATGCCGCGCAAGTCCCAGTCGGGGGCGGGGAGGCTGACCGTGCCAGTATCACTGATGTCCACGCGGAAGGCGAGGCCGTCGGGGTAGATGTTCTTGCCCTGCGCGAGGACTAGCTGCTGCTCATTGTTCAACGAGCCTCCCCGCATCGGGTCGGGGAACAGGGCGTAGACCGGCTGGCCGCGCTTCAGGGTGTCGCTGACGATCCCGCTAATCACCGCATTGTAGTCATCCTGTATCGGCTTGACCGCGGCAGCATCCTTCAGGTTCAGCTTGTCGTTGACGAATAGCTCTTGCTGGGCGCGGTACTGCTGCTCTACCCCGCTGATGGGGGCGATGAGTTCAGGGTGTTGGCGTTCGAGGTAATCCATGTACCAAGGATAGCGCATCAGGCTGATGTCCACGATGCGGAGGTCGGGGCGCACCCCGCGCACGTGCTGCATATAGAACGAGGCGGACACCAAATCCCACGAGTCGGTCATCACCAGCGCGTTGGCGGCGAAGCCCTTGTAGGCGTTCTGGGCGAATAGGGTGGCGAGGCGGTCGGCGTGATGGTCGTTACCGCTCCAATTGAAGCCTAGCAGTAGCAGCGGGAGCAGCAGGAAGGCGAAGGATAGGTTTGAGGTTTGAGGTTTGGGGGTCGAGGTTTGGGGGTTGAGGTTTGAGGTTTGAGGTTTGAGGTTTGAGGTGACTTGGTTGAAGATAAAGCTAATGCCGAAGCCTGCCCACAGCAATACCATCATATAGAGGGGGACATAGTAGGAGTCAATCTCGCGGATGCCGTAGTTGAGAGCGTAGAAGGTTTGGGCGAGGGCGGCGAGCAGGGTGGCGGCCAGCAGGGGACGGTCACGCATCGCCAGCCGTGCTAGCCCGGCCCCCGCCAGCAGCAGCACGACGAGGCCCAATATCGGGCCAAACTGGTCGCGCCAGAAGCCGAACGCCCGCCCCCACGTATCGCTCCCCACGTTGAACAGATAGGCACTGTATTGCCAGCCAGTCACATGGCGAACAAGGTTGGGCCAGTCGGCAGGCAAGCCCCAGTTCATCAGCGGATGTTGCCCCGCGCGGAGGGGCAGGTATAGGTAGAGCAATAGGGGGGCGAGGAAGGTGGGCAGCAGGGTGGGCAGGCGGCGCACATAGCGGGCGAGGCGCAGCATCCAGTCCCCACCCTCCAGTATCAGCACCAGCAGCCCCGGTATCAGCAGCACAGTGGTGGCGTGATTGGTCAGCGACAGGCCGAGGGTGAAGGCGAACAGGTGCAGCAAGCGCACATCAGGGGGCATTGCCGCCCGCCAGCCACTGCCTTCACCCACCTGCTGCGGGGCACGATTGACCAAGAGGGCGAGTAGGAACAGGGCGGCGACGAAAGCCCAATGCAGGGTGTACATCTTCGCCTGCGTGGCCCACGACCAGAAGGTGAGCGAGAAGGCCAGCAGTCCGGCGGCGGTGGTAGCAGCAGCAACAGCGATGTTGGATGGTAGCTGGTCGCTGGTCGCGGGGGGAGGCGGGGGTGGCAGCGTTTTAGCGGCGGGGCGGCTGGGTTCGCCCGGGCGCGGCCTCTTACGGGGTGGGGGCGGGTTGGCGGGTCGCGGCTTTTTCTTCAC
>JBBSEE010000361.1:0-3932 GCA_038239995.1 Chloroflexia bacterium
ACGCTCAAGCTCACGGGCGATATCCAATTCCACCTTGGCTTGCGCGGCGGCGGTTAGCTGCTCATCGGCTATATCGTCAAGCATGAACGCGGCGGGGGTAGAGGTGCGCCCATCGGGGGTGTATTGCTCGGTGGAGTGCGTCCACACCGCGTCAAGTTGTATCAGCCCGTAGCGTTCACCGCTCGGCTGCGGCTGTATCTCGAAGGTGTACCAATGGTCGTGGAAGTCGAAGCAATTGATTAGCTCGTGGTCGTAGAGGCTGACCGACACATCGTATTGGCCGGCCAGCAGGGGTAGCTTGTCCACGATGTAGTCCACGAAGCCCGGCCCCTCGATGGCGGGGATGATGCGCTTGGCGAACTTGTTGTTGGGGCCGTTCACCTGCACCACCCCTTGCCGATAGATGGCAAGGCCGAAGGTAGGCTTTGCGATGCGCTGGTGGGCGGTGTAGGCGATTCGCAGCACGAAGTGGTCGCCAGTGGTGAACAGATTAGCCTGCTTGCCGTTATCGTCGAGGAAGTACACGCCAGTAATCTGCGCCTCCTGTGTGCCCCAGCGGTTGGCCGCGCCTACCGGCGGGGGGCCGAGCCACCGCTCCTCGATAGTGGGGGCTTCTGGCTCTGTCGCTGCTTGAGTAGGGACGGTGCCATTGGTAGCAGGTGCAGCGGGCGTAGTCGGTAGCGGATGGGCGGCGGACTGTTCCCGGTCATGGGCGAGGCGGGCGCGTTGCTTCTCGTTACTGTAGGCAAGGTAGTGGTCTACCACTTCACCGGACGGCCCGTCCGCCCGCAGCCTGCCCTCTTGCAGCCACAGGGCGCGGGAGCAGAGGCCGCGCACCGCTTCCAGTGCGTGGGAGACAAAGATGATGGTCTTGCCCGCGCGACGGAACTCGCCGATTTTGGCAAGGCACTTGCGCTGAAAGTCCTCATCGCCCACCGCCAGCACCTCATCGGTAATCAGGATGTCAGGCTCCATGCTGATTGCCACCGCAAAGCCGAGCCGCATATACATCCCCGACGAATAGTGCTTCACCGGCGTGTCAATGAAGCGTTCCAGTTCGGAGAAGTCCACAATCTCCTCGTACTTGCGGTCCATCTGCTTGCGGCTGAAACCGAGCAGGCTGCCGTTGAGGTAGATATTCTCCCGCCCGGTAAGGTCGCTGTGAAAGCCCGCTCCTAGTTCGAGCAACGCGCTGATACGCCCCTGCACGCTGACCTTGCCCATATCGGCGTAGAGGATGCGGCTAATCAGCTTCAAGGTGGTAGATTTACCGCTGCCGTTCTCGCCGATGATACCAACCGCCTCGCCCTCGTAGATGCCGAAGTTGACATCCTTGAGTGCCCAGAACTCCTCGTTGCGCGGCACATCGTCGGGACGGCGGCTAATATCGCGCCGCCCGAATAGGCTGACCACCACCTCTTGGAATGAACGCGGACGCTCGTGATGCAGCACGAACTTCTTGCTCACGTTGCTGAACTTGATAATCTTGTTTCGCCCCCGTTCGCTATCCTCGATGGGGGTGGAGGGACTGTATTCGCCGAACATATTTTGCATGGTGATAAGTTTAACCTATTCGGCGGGGTTTGGCAAGATGGTTATTTTCACGTTATGTAAAATTGGTGGATATAGGTATTGTGTAAGCGGGGCGTTAGTGTTATAATTATGACAAGTTGTTTCCCACAATGAGATATGTATCAGGGAGGATACGGGTGGACGACCTAGCTAAAGCGAACAAGATGCGCGAGGGCATCGCCGCCGCCCAAGCGGGCGAACGTGAGCAAGCGTACCAGATATTCAGCCAAATCGTCGAGGACGATTACAACAACGAGAACGCATGGATTTGGCTGTCTGCCACCGCCGCTGACCCCGACGAGGCGTTGGCTGCCGCTGGCAATGCGCTGGCAATCAACCCCAACAACGAGTTCGCCCAACAAGCGGAGAAGCTGGCCCTGCAAGCCAAAGAGGAACGCACCGCCAGCCAGCAACTATCTACCCACGAGGCGTTGACCGACACCGCCGCGCAAGCCACCGCGACCCAGTCGCAAGTGACCGTACCCACCGATGACAGCTTGCTGCCCCCATGGCTGGCGCAGGATATGGCGACTAAGGGCGCAAGCGAGGCGACCACGGAGGTTGCCACCCCGGTTATCGTCCCCACCGGCAGACTGGCCGACGAGCAACCCGCATCGCTTGCCACCCGCCCCGCCCGCCCCAGCTTCGACTCGCGCTTGGAGTCACGCACTACAGTGAAGGGCGAGCAAGAGGATACCTCCGCCATCGGCCGTCGCCAGAGCTTGCTCACTGCTGGTATCGTGGTAGGCGGGTTGGCGGTGGTTGCGCTAGTTGGCTATCTACTGTTCAACGCCTTTGGCAACAAACCCTCGCCCCAATCCTTCACCGGCGCATCGCCCACCCCCACGCCCACATTGGCTATCCCCTCGCCCACTCTGCCTGCGGTGCTGCGCGTCACCCAGACTGCGGTCGCAGTGGAGCAGGCTAATGCCACCGCCACCGCCCGCGTGCTGGCCGTGACCGCCACCGCCGGGGCGAAGGCGGATGCCAACGCGCAAGCGACCGCCGCGGCCCAGACCTTCCCCACCGCCACTCCCGGCCCCGCCCTGTTCGCCTACAATCGGGGGCTAGATGCCTACAACCATCACCAGTACGCCGAGGCCGCCGCTGCGTTGGAACAGGCGGTGCAACTAGACCGCACCCTCGTGTTGGGGCATTATTACCTCGGCCAGAGCGACCTGCAATTGGCCCAAGCCCCCCTCGGCACCGCGCCCATCACGGCTACCGTCGCGCCGCTAACCTCGACCGCCTCGACCACGCCAACTGTGTCCCTATCGCCCACCCCCACCAGTGCGGAGTATTACGAGAAGGCGGCGTTCGCCTTCCGCAATGTCACCTCCCTCGCCCCCACATGGGCAGGCGGTTATGCTGGTCTAGCTGACACCTACCTGCGCCAGAGCCGCTACCCCGAAGCGTTGCCGCCCGCCCAACAAGCGGTCACGCTGGACGATGGGCGACCGGAATACTGGCTGCTGCTCGGTCGCATCTACGACGGGCTGGGCCGCAGCAACGATGCCAAGACCGCCTACGACCGCGCCGATAGCCTCAAGCCGCCGGTCGCGGGCAGCACCCCGCCAGCATTCAACACTCTTGCGCCCACCACCCCCACCGCCGTCCCTACCAGCCTACCCAATCTCGCCGCCACCGCTACCCCTATCCAGCTTGCCACCAACCCTCCGCTAGCCCCGACCAACACCCCCGCGCCGCCGCCGCCAACGCTCACCCCCGCGATTAACATCATCATCTCCATCCCCAGCCCTACGCCATGACGGCAGGGGGCAGATTAAAGATTAAAGAAGATGATTGGATGAGCATACCGTAGGTCGGCATTTCTCCCCCAAGCCCCCGCTGGGGGCTTTTATTTAGTAGCTGCCCCTACCACATTCATCACTCATCACTTACCTCTCATCCCTCACTCAAACCTCAAACCTCAAACCTGAACGACCGAGCGATAGGCGGCAACGGTTTGGACTGCAGTGTGCGCCCAGTTGAAGCGAGCGGCTTGGGGGGGGCCGAGGGCGCGGAGGCGGGCGGCGCAGGCGGGGTCGGTAAGAATTGCGTGCATCGCCGCGCTGAGGGCGGCGGGGTCGTGGGCATCCACCAGCACGCCCGCATCGCCCACCACTTCGGGCAAGCTAGTGGCCGCGGAGCAGACCAGCGGGGTACCGCTCGCCAACGCCTCCAATGGGTCGAGGCCGAAACCCTCATATAGGGAGGGGAACACGAACAGGCCCGCCGCCGCATATAGGGCCGCCTTGTCCGCGTCGCTGACCCGCCCCAGCCATAGCACCCGGTCGTCCAGCCCCAGCCGCGTCGCTTCCGCCTGCACATCGGGGAACAGAGCGGGGTTGATGGCGCGG
>JBBSEE010000362.1:0-3920 GCA_038239995.1 Chloroflexia bacterium
ACCAATTTTTGGACGCGCGCGATCTGTTCTAATTTGTTCGCCGCGTCTGTTCGAAGCTGGCCCGTGCATCGGCAATCCGTTGTCCGGGGTGCGCTCATTAGGCGGTTCGAGGACCCGTCCAGCCGGGCTGGTCCAGCCGCCCGCCTGCCGCGCCGCCGCCACGGTGGCCGCGAACTCGCCCTCCTGCCCGCTAATCACCACTGCGATGATGCTACTGGCCGCCCGCTCCTCCTTCGACTCAAAATTGCTGGGGTCGGAGGGCATCGCCTTCGCCGCCGCATAATCCACTTCCATGCTCACCTTTATGTTCGCTCCTTTGTTCATGCTTTCCCTGCAATTGGGTAGTATCATTATAGTCGTTCAACCTCTTGCGCGTCAAACGGTGATGGGGGACCGCAGCAAAAAAGCCCCCAGCGGGGGCTTTGATTACTCAAATAGGAGTTGGGCGGGGCGTATGCGATTCGCCCCTACATCAACAGGTACCAATCCACCTCCAACTGCGTAACTCCTACTCAAACCTCAAACCTCATTCACCACCGGCGCAGCGAGGTGCTGGCGGAAGAAGTCATCTACCCGCGTCATGTACTCGTCGTAGTACATCTCCCCGGTGCGGGCATGACCGGCGTGGTCTACCACCCAGCGTTGCTTCGGCGCGTTGGCGGCTTCGTACAGGCGGTCGCAGTGGGTATGGTGTATCAGCGCGTCGCCGGTGCTGTGGATGAGCAGCACGGGGCGGGGGGCAATCGCGCTAATCGCATCTACGGGGCGCACCCATGTGGTCTTGAAGCCGGAGAACAACTCGGAGAACATCACCAGCGGGCCAGCGACAAAGGGGGTGGGCAGGCCCAACTTGACCATGTTCCGCACCGCGGCGTGTACCACGTCGGTGAGCGCGGCGAAGCTACTGTCCGCCACCACCGCCTTAATGTCCTTGCACTCGGCAGCGGTGAGGATGGCGGTGGCCGCGCCCATGGAGATGCCCATCACCCCGATGCGGGTGGGGTCAACTTCGGGCCGACCCTTCAGGTATTCGACTGCCGCGCACAGGTCACGCCGCTCCTTGTAGCCGATGCTGCTCTGCTTGCCCTCGCTCTGACCGTGTCCACGAAAGTCGAACAGCAGCACGTTATAGCCCCGTGCATTGAAGTCCGCCGCTGCGCCAATCAGGTCGAGGCTGCACGCGCGGAAGCCGTGGCAGAGGATGAGGGCTTCGCCGCGGCTGCCGGGGTAGAAGCTGCCACTGAGCCGCACGCCATCGTTGCTGTGGAAGCTGACCGGCTGGGGGCGATGATGGGACAAGGCCGCCGCCCGCTGCTGCGCCGGTTCATGTATCTCCGCCACGGTGCAATCACTGCGCCGCGCAATCTTGTAGGCGAGCAGGGCGGATAGGGCAGTGAATGCTGTGCCACTGAGCGCAGTTATCCCCGCGCCGAGGGTGAGGATAAAGCGCAAGTGCAATAGATTGAGGATTATGCCAATAGCCTTGCGCCGCTGACCGGGTATCGCTGCCACCTTGGGGAGGGGGGTGCTGAGTAGCTCGGTACGGGAGGGGGGCATCTGCGCGATTGCCATCTTCGTAGCCTCCGGGGTCATCCTAGTTAGTTTTCCGCCCGCCAGTTCCAGCCTATGGGGCAGCTATTATATTAAACACTATCATAGCAAGAGCAATGCCATTGCTAGGGGGTATTTTCGCGCTCAAAACGATGCGCCTACCCCATCGGGCAGGCGCATCATCATGCTGGGGTGTGGGGGTTACGCTTAGGGGGCGGTGATGTCGGCGACCCCGTTCACGTTGCTGATGGTGAAGGTCACTTTGTAGCCGCTGGCTTCGGACTGCCACTGGCGCACCGTCTTGTCACTCTTGGCGACCCAAACGTCGGCCTTGGTGCCGCCTGCGCTGTAGTTGTAGTGGTCGCAATCCTCGCCGCCGATGCTCTCGCTGCCCACGTTCTTGTAGCCGCTATAGGTGCCCACCGCGCTGTAGCTGCTGTTCAATATGCTGGTGTAGGGGTCTACTAGGTTCTTGCCGGAGCCGGGTGACTTGATGTAGCTGCCGGTGCCAGCGTCAATCCACGCATCCTCGCCGACCACGATGTAAGAAATCTTGCTGCCGCCTGCATCAATGGTGAGCTTGGCCTTGTCGGGGCGGATGATGTCACCTTCTATCTTGGTGTCGGTGCCACCAGTGGAGCTAGTCAGGATGAGGTGGAAGCTCTTGATGCTGTCAATGTTGGCAACTTGCAGGTTGCCGCTGTCGCCAGTGTTGCCGCCGGTGCTGCTCTCCGGGGTGGCGGTTGGCTCGGATGTGCCGGTACTCTCGGTGGGGGTGGCATCGTCGCCCAGCCCCATGCCTGCCCCGCCGAACACGGGGGTGGTGCTGCCGCCCAGCCCGCTGCCGGTGGTAATCTTATCGGCGGACGGCTCTTGGATGTCGAAGCTCTCGTTCAGCTTGCTCCACTTCAGGGTGGCGGCCACCTGCTGGCCGCTGGCGGTGACATTGACCTTCATCTGGCGGAAGGTGGGGTTGGAGTCGTTGGAGACCCATAGCTCCACCGTGCCATCACCAATGCCGCTCGAACTGCTGCTGCCGCCCAAGCTGCTAGTTAGTGCGGCCATATCTTTGGCGTTGCCAGTAATGTGCTTGCAATCCACCCCGTCAATGGATTCGTTGCCCGCATCCTTCAAGGCCCCGGCAATCTTATCCACATCGGCGGGTTTGAACGAATCCCACATATTGGCGATGGAGGAGAACGAGGCGGTCAAACTGGAGCTACTGCCGCCCTTAGTGAAGCTCTTGCCACCATCGCTGCTGACGTAGCTCTGGCCGTTGACATCAATGGCGACAAGGTTCATCCCCATCAGGCTGCCGGTGAGCTTGGTCTTCTTGTTGGCCACATCGGCATCAAGGAGTAGGTCAACGGTAACGCCCGATGCGGCCTCGTTGATGGCTAGCTCATAGCTGTTCAGGGCCTTCATGTTCTGGGCCGCCGACTTGATCGCGCTGGCGGTGTCCGAGCCGATGGGGTTGCCGCCCACACCGTTGCCGCTATTGCCATTGCCGTTGCTGCCGCTGCCGGGGGTGGCGGTGGGTTTGCCGCCCTGATTGCCGCTGCTGGTGCCCGCGGTGGCGGTGGGCTTGTTCGTGTTGTTCGCAGTGTTGGTGATATTGTTGCTACTATTGTTGAAGAACACGAAGTATGAGGCCACCCCCGCCCCGACCAACAATAGCAGGACGATGACGATGATGATGGGCATCGCGCTGCCGCTCTTGCGAACGGTCGTATATTGGGTGGACTGCACCGGCGGCGGGGTGAAGGGGCCGCCGGACTGGTAGGGCGGCTGGCCGTAGGGCGGCTGCTGGTAGCCGGGAGGGGGCGGCTGTTGGCCGTAGGGCGGTTGCTGATAGCCCGGTGGGGGCGGTTGCTGGCCGTAGGGTGGTTGTTGATAGCCCTGAGTGGGCTGCTGGTAGCTGGGCGGCTGCTGGCCGTAGGGCGGCTGCTGCCCATAGCCGGGCTGCTGGTCGTAACGGGCCTGCTCTGGCGGTTGCCCCCCTTGGTTGGGTGGCTGGCCGTAGGGCGGCTGGTTAGGGTCTTGCATTATACTTTCCTCTCTGTTGGGTAGTCGGCCCATGGTGATGAGGCCGATAATCGCTGGCAACCCGCTATCGCCAGCCTTGCTATTGCGATGACGATTATATCACCCTCTGGCCCACGGGTCAACTGCTGGGGGCGACATATTGCCTGTTTATACGTAAGCGGCGGGGTAAAGGTTGCATCTTGGCCCGCGCTTAGTTGCCGGTGGGGGGAGCCTTGATGCCGAGGTCTTGATTAAACTTGCTCCACTTTACGACGGAATTGACCTTCGTGTCTGCCTGTATGCCTGCCACTTTCATCATCAGCACGTAGGGGGTGTCGGCGGTG
>JBBSEE010000363.1:0-3918 GCA_038239995.1 Chloroflexia bacterium
CCACCAGCGTGAGCGGCACCGCAGCAACCCCCACCGCCGCGATGGCGACCACGCCGACCGCGATGATGGCGATGACCCCCACCGTGGCGATGAGTAGCACGGTGATGTCCACCCCCACCGCGGCAATGAGTAGCACGGTGTCTACCCCCACCGCGGCGATGAGTAGCACGGTGATGTCTACCCCCCCACCCCTAGCGGTGGACAAGAGCAAGCTGAGTAAAACCCTGTACCTGTACAACTGGGGCGACTACATTGACCAAGATTTGGTCAAGCAGTTCCAGACTACCTACGGGGTGCAGGTGCAGCAGGACTCTTACGGCAGCAACGAGGAGATGATTGCCAAGCTGGTCGCGGGCGGCGGCGGCTACGACATTGTGGTGCCGTCCGACTACGCGGTCGCTCAGTTGGTGAAGAAGGATTTGCTGGCGAAGATTGACTTCAGCAACATCCCCAACATCGCCAACATCGGCAGTGAGTTCCGCAGCACCTACTTCGACCCTACCAACGAGTATTCCGTCGCCTACTTTTGGGGCACTACCGGCATCGCCTACGACTCCGCGCACGTCAACCCCGCGCCGGATAGCTGGGCGGTGATGTTCGACCCCAAGTACAAGGGTGAGATTGCAATGCTCGACGACGAGCGCGAGGTGCCCGGCGCGGCCCTCAAGCTGCTCGGCTACTCGCTGAACACCACCGACACCCAGCAACTCGCCGCCGCCCAGCAGAAGCTGCTTACCCAGAAGGATTTGGTCAAGACCTATGATGCGACCAACCTCGACAACATGAAGAAGGGCGAAGTGTGGCTGGCGCAGATGTACGTGGGTGACGCGCAACGGGCGGCGGCGGAGCGGCCCAGCATCAAGTACATCATCCCCAAGGAGGGGGCGACCTTGTGGCAGGACAACCTGTGCATCCCCAAGGACGCGCCCCACAAGTACACCGCCGAGGTGTTCATCAACTTCATGCTCGACGCACAGAACGCGACCACCAACGCCAACACCATCGAATACCCCAGCCCTAACCTTGCCGCCCGCCCGCTCATCAACCCCACCGACCTGAGCAACCCCACCCTCTACCCGCCTGCCGACATCATGAGCAAGCTAGAGCGCATCAAGGACCTCGGCGACGACACCCAACTCTACACCCGCCTCTACGAAGAGGTGAAGAACCATTAGCGATTAAAGACGAAAGATTAAAGATTAAAGAAGAAGGAGCGCAAGCGATTGCGCTCCTTTGTTATGCCTGCCCTACGTCAAGGTTGGTGGATTGCGATGGGCGTTGATGTGGGGTGGCTGGGCGGATGCGATTCGCCCCTACAGCATAACCGCATTAACCATTAACCATTAACCATTAACCATTTACCATTCATCACTCATCACTCAACACTCCTCACTATCTTCACCCCCGCGTCCGCCGCTGGGCGATGAGCGCACCCGCGCCGAGGATGACCACCAGCACCGCGAGGCTAATCTCCACCACCAGCCAGTAGTCTATGCTGCTGGTGGGTAGCACGCCATAGGGGGCGGTTTGGTTGGTGGGGTTGGGGACGTTGCCGCTGGCGTGGATGTTGTCGGCCATGGGCGTGCCGCTGTTGCCCTGTGCCACCATCGCCCCCAACGTCGGGGTGGGGGGCAGGGGGGCAGAGGGGGCAGGCGCGGGGCTACTATCGGTAAACGTCCCGTTGGGACGCGCGGCCATCGTCGGGGCGCGGGGGGCCGCTAGGGGTGTTTGCGCCTCACCCGCGCCTGCGCCAGTGGCGGGGATACGCGGCGGCTCGGCGGTGGGGGTGGCGGCGGCCATCGCGCTGGTCATCGGGGTGGGCGGCTGGGCGGCAGCGGGGGCGAACGTCTGACCTTCTAGCACCGTCCCGCCGTCGGTCGTGCTGTAGGTGGGGGCGGAGTTGTCGGTGGCGTTGCTGGTGTCCACTTTGGACTGGGTGCTGCCTACTGAGGCGGTCGGTTGCGCGGCACCGCTTGGCGCATAGGCCACCGAGCTAGTCTTGCCGCTGTTGCCGAGCAGTTGCAGCCCCAGCACCGCGACCAGCAGGCAAGCGGCGGCGATGCTGCCCAGACCGAGGGCGAAGCTAGGGTTACGCCACCAGCCGAACCAGTCGAGGTGGCGGCGACGCGGCTGCGCCAACATCGCGGGGCGCACCGCAAAGCTGCGCGGCGCGGGCAGGGGCGGCAACTCGTTCAGCACCTTGCTGGTCGCCTTCAGGGTCGCCATCTCGTTCTCGGCGGCGGGCGAGTGGGCCAGCAGGTCGCGCATCTGTTCGCGCTCCTCCTCGCTCAGTTCGTAGTCGAGGTAGGCGTTGACTTGCTCTAGGCTGCGTTGGTCCAGCTTGCCATTGGGATATTTATGATTGTCTGATGTTCCGGCCATTGATATAACCTTATCTCTGATATTCTAGCCATATGGGTAAATGAGTATCTTACGATTCACTGTTATGACGAAAACTGGGGGGCAAAAGTTCCCCCCGCCCCAACAGATAATCGCGCATTCGGCTGCGGGCGCGGCTGATGCGCGACTTGACCGTGCCTAGCGAACTGGTGGTGATGGTGGCGATTTCCTCGTAGCTGAAGCCCTGCACGTCGCAGAGGATGAGGGCGAGCCGCTGGTCATCGGGCAACTGTTCGAGGCCGCGCTGAATCTCGCGGCTCAGTTCCGCCCGCAACGCGCTGTTCTCCGGCCCTTCGCTGGTCAAGCCGTGCGCGAGGCTGAAGTTGGCGGCGTAATCCTGCTCCCCGCTATCGTCCATCATCGCATCGAGCGAGGTGCTGGGGCGACGCTTACGCAGGCGCAGGGCATCGTAGCAGGTGTTCGCCGCGATGCGATACAGCCATGTGCGGAAGGTGGCGACCACGGTCTGATTGTCGCCAGTCGGGGTGCGGAAGCGGGGCATCCCCCGATAAGCGTTGATGAACGCATCTTGGGCCGCGTCCGCCGCCGCCTCCGCCTCACCCAACATCCGATAGCAGAGGTTGTAGATGCGCTGCTCGTAGCTGGCGACCAGCCGATTGAAGGCTTCGAGGTCGCCCGCCTGCGCGGACACTACCCAGCCTCGCTCGTTGGCCGCTTGTATTTGCTCCATGCCGATTACGCTTGACAAAGCCTTACCAATCGTTTATAATCTGCGGGAATGCTAGCCGAAGTGGCGGAACGGCAGACGCGATGGTCTCAAAAACCATTGAGCGCAAGCTCGTGTGGGTTCGAGTCCCACCTTCGGCACCGATAGAAGCGCGACGGCTGACCCAGCCGTCCTTTTTTGTAGCCCATAGGTGGCCCAATTATAGCACGTTTGGCAACCGTCGCAAAGCGATTGCCCCACCCCAATTATGTTATAATCCCCTACCATGAGCGACGAACACAAATATCACCTCGGCTTCAACAAAATCCTCGGTATCGGCCCCGCTAAGGTGCGCCTGCTGCAAAATCACTTTGGCAGCCTCGCCGCCGCGTGGGGTGCGGATGCCTTCGACCTGCGCGGCGCGGGCCTCGACCTGCGGGCGATTGATACGCTGCTCAAGACGCGGGCCAGCCTCGACCTCGATGCGGAGATGGACAAGGTAGCGGGGCTGGGTGTCACCCTGCGGTCGTGGGATGATGACGCTTATCCCCCCATGTTGAAGCAGATACCCGCCGCCCCACCTTTGCTATACATTCGCGGCGAACTTACCGCCGCCGATGAGTGGGCGGTGGGGGTAGTGGGCACGCGGGGAGCGACTACTTATGGCCGCGAGGCGACCAATCACCTCGTCACTGGGCTGGCGGCCAGCGGTATTACCATCGTCAGCGGGCTGGCGCGGGGGATTGACACCGCCGCGCACAAGGCGGCGTTGGACGCGGGCGGGCGCACTATCGCGGTGCTGGGTAGCGGGGTGGATGTCATCTACCCGCCGGAGCAACGACCGCTGGCCG
>JBBSEE010000364.1:0-3896 GCA_038239995.1 Chloroflexia bacterium
CGCCGCCTTGACTGCATCGAAGGGACGGGCCTCAGCTTGGCGGCTGGGGCGGACGCGGTCGAAGTCCTCACTGAAGAGCAAGGCCCGCAGCGCGTCGAAGCTCTGCTCTGGCAACAGCACATCGGTGGTGCGGTCGCCCACGCCGAGGATGCGCTGTTTCTCGTCGGGGTCGCGGTAGATGCGGTGCGAGTCGCTGCTCTGGATGCAGTGCATTCGGCGGGGATACTCCGGCTTGCTGCCGTTGAAGAAGCCCGCGGTGCTGCGGCGGCTGGCACTATCCAAATCGGTCACTTCAAGGGCGGCAAGGTTGGGGTCTTGGGTATAGGCAATCTTGGTCTGCCCCCCAAAGTTGAACCCGTTCATCACGATGCCGTTCGAGGAATTGGCGTGCGCCCCGATGCACGTCCCCCCCTCGGCGGCGACCATGCGATAGACGTTCAGCACGTCGGTGGTGGCCCCCACTTCGGGGCTGCCTAGCACCATCTTCTCCTCGGTGATGCCCATGCTCATCAGCAGGTGTTCCATGCGGCGGATGCTCATCGCCGGGGGGAAGATGCAGATGATGTGGAAGCCGAAGGTGGCACTGAACTCGAAGCCGGGCAGGATGAGCATCTTGCTAAAGATGCGGCGATACTCCTCCAGCCGATAACGCTCATCGGGGGTGAGGCGGCCCTCGCGCTCCATCAGTTCGACATGGGCGCGGTCACGCATCAGGTCATCGTAACCGGCCACCGTATTGTGGTCGGTGAAGGCGATGATGTCCACCCCGCGCTCCTCGGCCTTCTGCAAGATACGCAGGTAGCTGGCGTTCGGTTCGCGGTAGCAGACGGTGGAGCGGGGGGTGTGGCAGTGCAAGTCCATGCGATACCAGTGCATACCGGGGTAGCGGGCTTGGATTTGCCTGCGCTCTAGCTCCTCCTGCTTCAGTTCGCTCTCGGTAAAGGTCCGCGCCTCGCCCTCGCCCCCATCGGAACGCAGTCGCTCACCGGGGCGGCGGGGGGTGATGCGTTCACCGGGCAGGGTACGGAAGGTGGGGTTGGTATGATGGGTGGCGGTGCGGGGGCGGGTGGTCGGCTCTGCGGTGACGGGCGGTTTGGGCTGTACCCGCTCTGGGGTCACAGTCGGCTTGGGCTGTACCCGCTCTGGGGTCACGGCTGGTTTGGGTTGCGCCCGCTCTGGGGTGGGGGTGGTGCGCTCCGCGGTCACGGTCGGGGTGCGCCCCGCGCTGGCGGTCGGCTTGGGCTTGATGCGCTCCGGCGGCAGGTTCGCTAGGGTGGGTGCAGCCGGGGTGGGCGTAGCCGGGGTGGGCGTAGCGACAACCGGCTCAGGGGTCGGAGTCGCGGCGGGCGTGGCGGGCGGCGGGGTGGGCGTAGCGGCAGGACGGGCGGCGCGGGTTGGTCGGCGGCGCGGGGTGGGGGTTGCCGTCGCGTCCGGCGCAGTGGTCGCGGGCGGGGTGGGCGTAGTGGTGGCGAGCGGGGTCGGGGGAGGATTTGCAGGTTGGCTGTCGGGGTTAGCGGCAGCGCGGGCGGCGCGTTCGGCGGCGCGAAGGGCACGAAGGTCACGGGCGGGGCGGTCAGTGCCGCTCTCGCGGCTGCTTTCCCGCCCCCGGCTGGGGGTTTCGCTGGAATTAGGCTTGGGAGTAATCTTCTCTGTCGGTAGGTCGGTTGGTTGGTTGGTAGGGGGGGCCGCGTCAGTGTTGCGCGGGCCGCGGGTTCTTTTGATTGGCATCTACTTCTTGTTCTCTCTTTGTGGTCACACCTTGCGAGTGCGCGGCGGCCAGACGAATGTTTGCGTTGCACCGCGCCGCCGGGGTTGTATCGCCAAAGGCGGGGTGGGTAGCAGGCTGGCTGTCTTATGCGCTGGCAAGGTGGTAGGGCAGGGTTCAGCGGTTGGCTGGTTCTCTGCCGATGGGTTGATGGGTCAATATCGCCTGCGGGCGGGGGTTAAATCGGCCCCGCGTCAGGGTGCAGGCGGTCAGGCGACTGGTTGGTCGGTAATGCTAGGCGCAATGTCGAGGCTGAGGTCGGGCAGCGGTGCGCTGCGCTCGTCCTGCGCTGGCTCGGACACGGGTTGCACCTCGGTGTCAATCGCAATGGTCAAGGGTTGGACGAAGGCGTGATGGATGACCTCATCCATGCTCTCCACCCAGTAGAACTCTAGCTCATGCTTGGCGCGGGCGGGTATCTCTACCAAATCGCGCTGGTTCTGCTTCGGGGCGATGATGCGGCGGATGCCGTTGCGATGGGCGGCCAGCACCTTCTCCTTCAGCCCCCCGATGGGCAGCACCCGCCCGCGTAGGGTAATCTCGCCGGTCATGGCGGTGTCGGCCCGCACCGGCTGGCCGGTGAGCGCACTAATCAGCGCGGTAGCCATGGTGATACCAGCACTCGGCCCATCCTTGGGGATTGCCCCCTCCGGTAGGTGGATGTGCAGGTCCAGCTTGGACTGGAAGTCGGGGTCTATGTGCAACTCCTCAGCGCGGCTGCGGGCGTAGCTGAGGGCGGCGCGGGCGGACTCCTGCATCACATCGCCCAGCCGTCCGGTGATGGTCAGGGTGCCATGCCCCGGCATGGTGGCGACCTCGACGGGCAGCACATCGCCGCCCACTTCGGTCCACGCCATGCCGGTGACTACCCCGATTTGGTTGACCGCGCTGAGGAGGCTGTCATCGGTATAGCGCGGGGAGCCGAGGTACTCTTCGAGGTTGCCGGGGGTGAGCCGCACCCGCGTGCTGCGCCCCGCCACCCGCTTGCGGGCCGCCTTGCGACAGATGGCTGCCAGCTTGCGTTCCAGTTCGCGCACCCCGGCCTCGCGGGTGTAGTAGCGAATGATGTCGCGGTAGATGCGGTCAGGCACTTCGATGTAGCCGCGCTCTAGCCCATGCCCCGCGAGGGAGCGGTTGAGCAGGTAGCGGCGGGCAATCTGCACCTTCTCATCCTCGGTGTATCCGCCCAGTTCGATTATCTCCATGCGGTCGCGCAGGGGGCGGGGGATGTTGCCGAGGTAGTTGGCGGTGGTGATGAACAAGGTCTGCGACAGGTCGAAGGGCAAGTCAATGTAGTGGTCCACAAAGTTGCTGTTCTGGGAAGGGTCTAGCACCTCTAGCATCGCGGCGGTGGGGTCGCCGCGCTGGTCGCTGCTCATCTTGTCTATCTCGTCGAGCAGCATCACTGGGTTGCAGGAGCCAGCCTGCTTCAAGCCCTGGATGATGCGCCCCGGCATCGCCCCCACGTAGGTACGGCGGTGGCCGCGCACCTCAGCCTCGTCGCGCACCCCGCCGAGGGAGATACGCACGAACTTGCGGCTCAAGGCGCGGGCGATGCTCTGGCCGAGGCTGGTCTTGCCCACGCCCGGCGGCCCGGAGAAGCATAGCACTTGGGCACTGCTGTGCTGCCCACCCCCGGCGGCCACCAACTGGCGCACCGCAAGGAACTCGATGATGCGCTCCTTGATGCGCTCTAGGCCGTAATGGTCGGCTTCCAGCACATCTTCGGCCACGCTGATGTCGTTGCAATCCTCGGTCTGTACCCCCCATGGCAGGGCCAACACCCAATCTATGTAGGTACGGGCCACCGCAGCTTCGGGGGCGGCGGCGGTCATGCGCTCCAGTCGGCTCAGTTCCTTGAGCAGCTTGGTGCTGATCTCCTCTGGCAGATTACCCTCGGCCACCTTCTGCCGCAGCTCGGCGATTTCGTTGCCGCCCTCGCCCGCCAGTTCGTCGTGGATGGCCTTCAGTTGCTCACGCAGATAGAACTCGCGTTGGTTCTTGTCTATCTGGCTGCGAACCCGCGCCCTGATGCGCTCATCAATCTGCAACACATCCAGTTCGCCCGCCAATACCACCCCGATACGCTCCAAGCGGGCCAACTGGTCGGTCTCTTCGAGCAACTGTTGCC
>JBBSEE010000365.1:0-3869 GCA_038239995.1 Chloroflexia bacterium
GGCACGCGCATCGTTGGCGGGGTGCGTCCCCAGAACTTTGATGTCTGTTATCGCCCCGATGGGGTGCGAATTGCCTTCGACAGCAAAACACTGAATGACCGCGAGAGTATTGGTAAGAACTGGCAGAACATGGTCAACGACCTTGCTACTGAAGCGACCACAGTACATAGCCGCTTCCCCCATGCGTTGGTTGCGTTTATGGTCATCATCCCTGCTTCCGCCTTTACGCTGGCGCGGCAGAAAGCATTGGTTGAGACCCTTGAACGGCTGGGCCGCCGACATGGGGTGGATGGCCCGCCGTACATGGCCGAGACGATTGCACTGGTGGTGTGGGATACAAGTAGCGGGGCAATCGCCGCTGACATACCAGATGCCGCTTCATCGCTGCGCCTAGCGCGATTTTCCGAGCGCATCTACGAGATATACGCGAACCGCTACAAGGGCTTGCCGCCCCATGAGTAAGCGGGTGATACAATCTTATGAGACATGGAAAAAGAGGACGCGATAGGTGAAACTCCCCGCTACATATCAGAAACTGCGCGGCGGCTACTACACCCCCCCGCCGATTGCCGACTTCCTTGCAAGCTGGGCAATCCAAGCACCTGATGCCCGTGTGATGGAGCCTAGCTGTGGCGATGGGGTGGTATTGGCAGCAGCGGCCTGCGCCTTGTTGCGCCTCGGCACTGACCCGGCTGCCCTTTCTTCGCTGCTTCAAGGGGTGGAGATTGACGCAGATGAGGCCGATAAAGCGACCGCGCGGCTCGGTCAAAGCATCGGCCCGGCTGACGTTCCTATTCATGTCGGCGACTTCTTCGCCTACTGCAAATCCCACCTTGCTGACCCGCGTTTGTTCGATGCAGTGATTGGCAATCCGCCGTTCGTTCGCTACCAAGATTTCGCCGAGGAGCAGCGGCAGGTGGCCTTCTATCTGATGCAATCAGCCGGTCTGCACCCTAATCGGCTGACCAACGCATGGGTGCCGTTCCTTGTCGCAGCCACCCTGCTGCTTAATGAACACGGGCGGCTAGCGATGGTCATCCCTGCCGAGTTGCTTCAAGTCAACTACGCCGCCGAGTTGCGTTACTTCCTCAGCCGCTACTATAGTTCCCTCAGCCTGATTACCTTTAAGCGGCTAGTGTTTGAGGGGATTCAGCAAGAGGTAGTGCTATTGCTGGGTGAACGCGGACGCAGCGAACACCCCGGCATCCGCGTGGCCGAGCTTGAGGGGATTGATGAACTCACCCGCTATCAGCACCATATTTTGCTGGATAGCGAAGCGAAGGAGATGGACCACTCCACCCAGAAATGGACCATGTACTTCTTGGACGAAGATGAAATCGCCCTGCTGCGCCGCTTGCAGGACAACCCGATGCTCACCCTTGCGGGTCAAGTTATCGGGGTGGACGTAGGCATCGTTACGGGGATGAACGACTTTTTCGTACTCACCGAGCAGCAGGTGAACGAATACGAACTCGCCCCCTACACTCGCCGTCTCGTGGGTCGGTCAGCGCAGTTGCCGGGTATACAATTCGGCGATATAGATTGGCTAACCAATGTGGAGAGTCAAGCCCCGGCCTTCTTGCTCGACTTGCCAGATATGCAGTTCGACAAGCTACCCATTGCGGTGCAAAGCTATATCAATCGCGGGCAGGATAAGGGCTTGCACAAGGGCTACAAATGTCGCATTCGTCATCGCTGGTACGTAGTACCCTCAGTGTGGCAGCCCGCCGCCTTTATGCTGCGTCAGATACACAGCTATCCTAAGATTGTGCTTAACGCCGCGGCGGCAACTTGCACCGATACACTGCATCGGGTGACGATGCGTAATGGTCTGGCCGCACCTACAGTCGCCGCCGCCTTCCTTAACTCGCTTACCTTTGCCTTCGCGGAGGTGACGGGGCGCAGCTACGGTGGTGGGGTGCTGGAGTTGGAGCCGAACGAGGCGGAGAAGCTCCCCCTGCCGCTCAAAAACGCTGATAGCCTCGACCTCAATCAACTTGACAAGCTGTTGCGGCGCGGCGAAATTGACGCGGCTTTGGATATTACCGATGCGGTTCTGTTGCAGCAAGGTATCGGCCTGAGCAACGGGGAAATGCAGATGCTGCGTCGCATCTGGCAGAAGTTGCGCGACCGACGGATAAATCGGAAACACAGTCCCTCAACACGGAGGTAGCAACCCCATGAAACTAAGCCGACTATTGGAAGCGAGCAACCCGGAGGCGAGTAGCACCACCCTGACCACTGCTGCCAGCACGGTGGAGCAGATGCTGATTAGCCCCGGCGCGGTGCGTATCTTCTACCATATCATCTACTCCTACTTCCGAATGCTGGAGGAGCATGGCATCGCGCGGGGAGACTATAGCCGTGAGATTTACACCATCCAATTGCGGGGCAAGGACGACCCGCTGGCGGTGACGCGCAACTTCTATATCCCCTACCAGCCGGAGAACACTCGCATCTACACCGCAGTGGATACCCTCAGCGAGATGCTGGAAGGGTCCATATCGCAGATACCGGACAATTACCTGCCCTACTCGTGGGCGCACCTGCACCCCGGCTTCTCCCCTTTGCCTAGCAGCACCGATGCGAACAACAATTACGTAGTGCTAGACCGCCTCGGCAGCAACAACAAGCTCACCGGCTACGACCGGCTCACCATCACAGCCCCCGAAGTTCACCTCAGTGGCGATAACCTGTATCTGTACGACCAGCGCAGCAAGAAGCGGGTCAGCATCAAGTTCAACCCGCCGCTGGGGGCGCAGCTTGCCGTCCCGCCCGCCATGTCGGCTGCCCCGACTGCACCCAACGGCGCGGAGTCGCCTCGATTGGTGGGCGAGTGGGTGGACGAAACCCCGGTCACTATCCACTGGACCAAGAGCCTCATCTTCAACGGGCGCGATATTGACGGCTTCTTTGCCAGCTTCAGTGGGTCGGAGGGCGGCCATGATACCCGCTTCGCTTACAGCGAAATATCGGTTGCCACTATCGCCCACGACGGCACGATTACGCGCAGCACCTACGAGATACCGATTCGGGTCATCGAAGTAGCGAACGACATCGAACTGAGCGACGCACTGAAGGCGGAGATTGAGGAGACCCTGCGCGAGAAGGTAGTGTTGCCCTCGAAGCTGGGCCGCCGCCGCATCCCCCCGGAGTATATCCTTGATTCGCTGGACAAGGAGGAGCGCATCCGTATCGAAGCGGCAGTCGCGCAGGAGCAGGCCAACGCGGCAGGCACCACTGCCGAGGCCACGCCCCCAGCGCAAGGGCCAATCGAATATGAGCCGCTCACCTTTGGCGAACGCATCGTGGGGGCATTGGCCGTGATTATGGGAGGCGACCCACCCAAGCCGCGCATCCGCCAGCGGCTTACCCTCAAGCCCGCCCCCCTGAAGATGAAGGCGCGAGTGTTCATCAACGGCAAGGAGATTACTATGGAGCGGGAACAGTAACATGACCCGCTACGACCGCCAAGAGCGGATTGACAACTGGAATCAGCAGAAGCTGCTCGAATCCGAAGTCGTGGTCTGCGGGGCGGGGACGTTGGCCCACTTCTTCGTGGCCGCCGCCGCCGCGCTAGGCTTCGGGCACCTGCGGATTGTGGACAACTACTTCGTGGACCGGCCCCAGCGCGGCGAGTTCCTCATCAACGGGCAGCGCGAGAGCCACTTCCGCGCTGAGTTGCTGGCTGCCGCCGCCGAGCGCATCAACCCTGACGTGGAGGCCGACGCGGAGGTATGGCGGGTGGGCAGCCCCCGCCACCTCACCACTATGGGCCTACCCGACCTGAGTGTGGATACCGGCAACGACCCCACCAGCGAATTGCTGCTCTATCGTTATGGACAGGAACATGGCATTCCGGTGTTGAA
>JBBSEE010000366.1:0-3863 GCA_038239995.1 Chloroflexia bacterium
CTCCCACCCCCAGCCCCTCCCACCGGGAGGGGTGTCATCCTTTGTTCTTGCAGCACTCATCCCTCATGCCCCTACATCGGCGATAACCGCTTGCCGCGCAGCAGCAGGGCCGCTGCGGTCGCGCCGCCCACCAAACTCGCGCCCAATAGTGTGCGCTTCAGGGCGGGGCGGACTTCCAGCAGGCTGGTGTAGAGGCTGTTGGGAGCAGACTGGTCGCCGTAGTCGCCTTCGACGCGGCCCTGACCGCCTATCGGCTGGAACAGGTTGTCACGGCCATCGTCGGGCTGGTCGGACTTTTGCTGCTTCGCCATGTTGTCGCCCGCCAGCATGAACCAGTCTAGCAGCGAACGGCTGAGGTGGTCGAAGATGACGAACATCTTGCCACCGCCGCCCACTACTATCTCGCGGCGGGGATGCTCGGCAGCGAACGCAATCGCTTGGGCCACGCTGCGCGGCTGGTAGACGGGGGCAATCGGGCGCGGCTTCACCCCCAACTTGGAGCGGGCGTTGTTGAAGAAGGGAGTGTTCATCGAGGAGGGCAGTATCACGGTGACGTTGATGCCGCTCGGTTCGCGGGCCAGTTCGAGCCGTAGCGCGTCGCTGAAGCCCTTCACCCCATGCTTGGAGGCGGCATAGGCAGCTTGCAGCGGCACCGAGGTTTCGCCCAGCACGGAGGAGACGTTGATAATCGTGCCCTCGCCCTGCTGCTTCATAATCGGCAGAACCGCCTTCACCCCGTAAATCTCGCCCATCAGATTGACTTGAATGACCCTCTCAAGCTCCTCGATGTCACTATCTTCCACCGTCGCATAGGTGCTGACTCCCGCGTTGTTCACCCACGTGTCAATGCGGCCAAAGCTGAACGCAGCTTGCTCGGCTAGCCGCTGCACCTGCGACCACTCCGCTACATCGGTGACGGCCACCATCGCTTTGCCGCCCATCTGCTCGATTTCGCGGGCCACCTCGCGCAAGGCTTCCTCGCTGCGGGCGGCCAGCACCACGCTTGCGCCCCGCCGTGCTAGCTCCAGCGCGGTCTCGCGGCCTATGCCCGACGATGCGCCGGTAATCACCACCACTTGTTCATTCAGGGGTTTAGTCATCGCTTTCCTCTTTTCTGAGTATCCTCATTCCCCTCCCACCGAGAGGGACTGGGGGTGGATGTGTAGCCCGACTCGCTCCCACCCCTCACCCCTCCCGATGGGAGGGGAGATTGCTGTTTCAAGCATCATTACTTTTCGAGTTGGCTGGTTATTGTACTTCGCTGCTATCATGGGCAGGCAAGGTAAGGTCAATGTAGCGGTCGGCATGATGGTCATGCTTGACCTGCGACTTAGGGGCGGGCGGTTGCTGCTCCGCGCTGGCGGGCTGGTTGGACAGCGAACTTGGCGAGTTCAGGTGTGCGCCCTCATCTATGGACACGCCCATACGGTAGACTAGTTCGCCACCCAACCACGCGGTTGCGGTGGCCGCGCTGATGCCGAGGGCAGAGAGGGCGAGTGCCGCGGCGGGGGGTTGCTCAGGCTTGTCCTTCCGTAGCAGCCAGCTAACCCCGAACAAGGCGGTCACGCCGAGGTTGCCCACCCCGTGTATCAGGCCGATGCGCTTGGCCCGCGTATTCTTCGGCAGGCCCAGCCAATCGAGCGCACCGACCGGCGCAGCGGCTAGCCCGCCCACTATCCCCGCCGCCAGCGTCCAGAACGATACCTTCGCCAAATCCTTGTTCTTAGTCGCCAGATGTAGCGCGTCGAAGATGACCGAGGTGGATAGCAGGCCGAGGGGGAAGACTATCAACATTGGGTGGGCGGGGTGGCCCAGTATCTTGGTGCTGAACTTCATATTTGTACCTCCTATGCCTTTGAGATTCGACTAGATTACAAGCAGAGAGCGTACCACCGCTCGGTTAGTTGGTTGCGTTTAATCCCCCGTTGCATCTTGACATAAATCGAGGTTGGGGGTACAATCATGATATTAGACGAGGAAGTATCGGCCATAACAAGAGCAGAGGAAGGAACGATGATGCGAAGAATAGTCGCGCTGGGGTTGGTGCTGGTCGCGCTGCTGGTAAGTGGGGGGCCGAGTGGCAACCTAAAGGCGGCCACCCCCCGCCTGCAACCCCCATCAATTGCGGTCAATCCCCCTGACCGCGAACATGGCAGCGGCGGGCAGGCAGGCATCTCCCGTCCCCTAGCCGCCGATGAACACGTGGCCTTGCCGCCAAACTGGGGGGCGAATTACAAAGCGAACACTGACAATAATGCCTGCAACGGCGGCTACACCAACTGCGCCCAGCACGAGCCGGAGATTGCGATCAACCCGCTCAACAACCTGAACGCGGTGGTCGGGTTCAAGGACTGGCGCGATGGGCTGAAGCACGTCTACCTCGGCACCACTTTCGACGGCGGCGCGACATGGATAAACCAGCAGCCTGCCGGTCTGCCCACTGGTACCAAGAGCGACCCAGTGGTGGTGTTCGGCGCAGACGGCACCGCATACGCCTCGATGCTCCCCTATGGTGGCGCGGGCGAGGGTATCTACGTCACCAAATCCACCGACGGCGGGGCGACATGGTCTGCCGCGGTCGCCGCTTACCTCGGCGGCGGGGCTAGCACCACGGACAAGGATTGGCTGACAATTGACACCAACCCCGCCAGCCCCTATTACAACCGCCTGTACATAACATGGAGCAGCCTGAGCGCGGGCCACTTCGACGCTATCTATTCCAGTAATGGGGGGGCAACATGGTCCAGCCCCGCCGCCCTCAATGGGGGGCCGACGTGGGTGAGCATCCCGGTGGTGCTTCCCAATGGCGACGTGCTAGTTACTATGTACGGTAACGGCAGCTTCATCACCCAAGTGAAGTCCACCAATGGGGGGGTAAGCTGGTCGGCGGAGACCAATGCGGCGGGGGTAAGCGATGTGTTCTGCTGGATTAGCTGCACGCGCGGCCCCAACGCGCAGAACTGGCGCATCTCGACGATGCAGGCAGCGGCGGTAGACCATAGCAACGGCTACCTCTACATGGTGTGGAGCGATGCCCGCAACGATGCCAGTAACGGTTGGGACATCTACTACAGCCGCAGCACCAACGCCGGGGCGGCATGGAGCGCACCCACCCGCCTCAACGATGACCCGGTTAACCACTTCATTGACCAAGTGCTACCTACAATCGTGGTCGCCCCCGATGGCACCGTCCACGCCGCGTGGATGGACAAGCGCAACGACGCGAACAATGTGCTGCTCAACCTCTACTACACCTATAGCACCGACCATGGGGTGACGTGGCAGCCGGACACGCGGCTGAGTACCGCGTCGTCCGACTACAACATCGGCATCCCCAGCGACTCGAACAACGCGGCCAGCGATTATATCGGTATCTCCGCGATTACCGATACGGTGTGGATTACGTGGATGGACACCCGCAACAATCAGCAGGACATCTACACCATTCGCGGCGCGGTCAGCAGCGGCGGCACTGTCACCCCCACCCCCACGAACACGCCAGCCGTACCCACCAACACGCCGACGAACACGCCGGTCGCCCCCACCAACACGCCCACGAACACGCCAGTCGGCCCGACCAACACGCCCACGAACACGCCAGTCGGCCCGACCAACACGCCGACGCTGACCCCGACTGACTGTCCCAATCCATTTGTGGATATATCCGGCAATACCTTCTACTTCGCCATCCACTACCTATACTGTCGCGGGGTGGTGAATGGGGTAGACGGCAGCCACTTCGCGCCCACGGGCACCGCCACCCGTGCCCAGTTCGCTAAGGTGGTGGTGCTAGGCTTCGGCATCGCACCCTACACCCCGGCCATGCCGACCTTCAGCGATGTGCCCAGTGGCTATTACGCCTA
>JBBSEE010000367.1:0-3858 GCA_038239995.1 Chloroflexia bacterium
CAAGTCGCTGGCAATTGCCCGCAGCCTGAGCATAGACCCGCCGCTCACGCATCCCTTCCTCCGCATTATGGTGCAGCAGGGGATCGAATCCGCCGCCGAGGGGCTGGCGAACGGACTGGACATCCGCGAGCAGCCGGAGCGGTTTGGTTATATCAGCTTACCCCTGTATCCCCCGCCGCGCTCTCGTTCGTGGTCTCCCTGAGCGCGGCTAGCTCTAGCCGAAGCTGCTCGGCCTGCTCCGCGCTACGCTCCAAACGGTGCAGGGTGGTAATATCGGTCACGCGGCTGGTGTACAGTCGCCCATCGAGGTGGTCGCATTCGTGCTGGAAGGCGCGGGCGAGGAAGCCTTGCGCCTTAATCCGCACTTCCTTCCACTTGCCACTCTTCTCGTCCAACGTCAGTCCCTTGACCATCACCTTCTCGGCACGGTCTACGTCGCCCACCCAGCCTAGCACGCTGAGGCAGCCCTCCGGCCCGTTGTTGCTCCCCTCCATGCGGATAATCTCCGGGTTACACATGGCAATCCGCAGCCCCTTCTCCCCCTCCTCCTTGTTAGGCGGCACGTCCACTACGATGATGCGCTGCATCACCCCCACCTGCACCCCCGCCAGCCCCACGCCGTTGGCCGCGTACATGGTCTCGTACATATCGTCCACCAGCCTGCGTAGCCGCGCGTCAAAGGCGGTTACTTTGCTCGACTTCTGCCCCAGCCGGGGGTCGCCGTCTTGGATAATCTTCATAATTGCCATGTTGCTGGTTGTTCCCTCACTGTCCTTAATCTAGTATATGGTTGCTCCGTATGCAGATTGGGTATCGCACGAAAGTGTTTAATGTTGAAGGTGCAGAGTGGCACACTCAAACTTAGGGCGCAAGTCCCAATTAGAATATCGAGCAGACCGATGTTGTGGCTAAGGTAGCCAGTGGCGAAATTGTCAATTGTATCAGCGCAATCCTCTGGCGGCGGCCAATATATGGAGAAACTTTTTGCTAGCTTCAGTACCTGTTGTACTTCTCGCTTGTTTTTGCACCCAGCAATTAGCTCCAGAACTACGAAGCCGGGTAGCTTCAGTTCTTGCTTACCTATGGTTTGGGCAAGCCAAGTAACCGCTGGTGGATGACCTCGCAAGATGTCAATCATCACATCACTATCTATGACTAGCATTATTCATGCTCCCGCCGCTGGGCGCGTTCGCGCAACTTCCGAGCGAACTCTATGGTGTCACCCATGTCAGTACGGTCAGCCCAGATGCCGACTAGTCCAGAGGCCAGTAGAGCCTCACCAGTCATGGGGATGGCTTGGCTGGTAGTATCGCTTATGATAGCCTCATCATCTTTGCCACTGGTAAAGCTGCCAGCAATATCACCCACCGCAAAGGTAGTTACCAGCGGGGCTTCAACGCTTACAAGTTGCATCCCACTTAGGTTATGCTCAGTAAGCAGCTTTAGGTTGGTGAGAGCGGCTTCAATGGTTGCGCCGACGCTGGTTGTACCTGCCTCTGGACATTCAGCAGCATAGCCACCGTTCTGCCGATGAATAATCGCGGTATAAGTTTGGGCTGTCATCTTTCGCCTCCTTAATACTGCTAACCTGCGACTAGCCCCTCAATCGAGGGATAAGCAATTATACCAAAAATCAGTTCTGATGGGCGTTGATGCGCTTCGGCAGGGCGCGATAAATCTGCGCCCTACATCTGCTATTTACCATTCACCATTCACCATTCACCATTCATCACTCATCACTAACTCAAACCTCAAACCTCAAACCTCAAACCTCAGTGGTCTTACAGCACGCTGCCGGGGTCAACGTCAACGGACCAGCCGTGCGGGGCGACGATTTCGCGCAGCAGGGGGCCGAGGTTGACCCCGCGCACGATAATCTGCCAGCGGTAGCGGCCATTGTCCTTTCGCACGAAGGCGGGGGCCGGGCCAATCAGGTCGGCCTCAATACGCGCCCGCTTCAGCCCATTTTGCAGCACGCGGGCGAACCGCTCCGCCTCTAGCTTGCAGGTGGCCTCCTCGCTGGCGGTGTATACGAAGCTGATTAGCTGGGCGAAGGGGGGGTAACGCTTGTCCTGTCTAAAGTAAATCTCCTGTCGGTAGAAGCTGGCGTAGTCGTGCTGGCTGGCGGCAGCAATCGCGTAGTGTTCGGGCGAGTAGGTCTGGAATATCACGGTAGCGGGGTCGCCCCGCCGTCCCGCGCGGCCCGCCACTTGGGTAAGCAACTGGAAGGTGCGTTCACCCGCGCGGAAGTCGGGCAGGTGCAGCGAGGTGTCCGCGCTGACCACCCCGACCATGGTCACGGTGGGGATGTCCAACCCCTTGGCAATCATCTGCGTCCCCACCATGATGTCGGCATCGCCGCGCACGAAGCGACCGAGTATCTCGTCATGGGCGGCGTGGGCGGTAGTGGCATCCCGGTCCCAGCGCAGCACGCGGGCGGCGGGGAACAGGCGGCACACCTCCTCGACTACCTTCTGCGTGCCTGCGCCAAAGTGCTTGATTTTGTGGCTGTGGCACTTGGGGCAGATAGTGGGCGGGTAACTGCGGCGGTCGCAGCGGTGGCAGAGCAGCAAGCCCTCGTCGCCGTGATAGGCCATCGGTATCTCGCAGGCGTAGCATAGCACCACGTAGCCACATTCGCGGCACATCACGAACGTAGTCGTCCCCCGGCGGTTGAGGAATAGTATCACCTGCTTGCCCACCGCGAGGGTGTGTTCGATACCCTCGTGCAGGGCGCGGCTGAACATACTGGGGTTGCCCCTCCGCAACTCGGCCCGCATATCCACAACTTGCACCGGCGGCATCGCAAAGTCGCCCACCCGCTCCGGCATCTCCAGCAAGCCGTGTTGCCCAGTCATCGCCCGCTGATAGCTCTCCACATCGGGGGTGGCACTGCCCAGCACCACCAGTGCGTTCGGCCCCAGCAGAGCGGCCCGCTGCACCGCCACCGCTCGCGTCTGATAGCGCACCCCGTCGCCCTGCTTGTACGAGGACTCGTGTTCCTCGTCTATCACGATTAGTTGCAGGCGGGGCAATGGGGCGAACACCGCCGACCGCGCCCCCACCACGATGTCGGCCTCGCCGCTGGCGATGCGCTGCCACTCGTCGTGACGTTCGCCGTCGCTGAGGCCACTATGCAACACCGCCAGCCTGCCGGGGAAGCGGGCGGCGAAGCGGCCCACCGTTTGGGGGGTGAGCGAAATCTCCGGCACGAGGACAATCGCCTGTCCCCCTTTCGCCAGCACGTGGCCGATGGCTTGTAGGTACACCTCGGTCTTACCGCTGCCAGTCACTCCATGCAGCAGGATAGTCTGGCTGGGCGCGTGCATCTCGCCGTCAAGGCAAGCGATGATGCGCTCGACCGCCACCTGCTGGGCGGCAGTCAGGATGTGAACCTCGACCGCGCCCGCGTGCAGGAACTCGCGCAGGGTGGCGGCGGCAGTGCGAGTGAGCGGGTCGCGACGAATGGGCCGCTCGCTCATCTCGATGACCCCCTTCATCAGCAAAGCCTTGAGCAGCGCGGGTGTGACCATCGCCCGCTTCTGCACCTCGCCCGCGATCGCCCAACCGTCGGCATCGCGCAGTCCCTTCAGCGCGGCCACTGCCCGCAACTGGTTGGGGGTGAGCTTACCATCGTAGTAGTCATCGGTGAGGCGCACAAACCGCGCTTGCTTGGCCCGCACGTTGGCCGCCTCCAGCCGCGCGGTGAGGGCGACTAGCTCTCGCGCCTCTAGCTGGCTGATGACCTCGCGCACCCGCTCGACCGAGCCGTCCTCGCCGCTAACCCCGCGTGCTTGGCGATAGAGAGCGGCAAGTTCCTTCAGTTGCATCCCGCCGTGCAGCTTGAGCAAATCCAGC
>JBBSEE010000368.1:0-3857 GCA_038239995.1 Chloroflexia bacterium
AATCGCCTCACTCATCTGCCCCTGCCGATAATGCAGGTTGCCGCGATTGTAGTAGACGGTAGCGCGTTCGCCCCCCTGCGCGATGATGCGGTTGTACTCGTCTAGGGCGGCATCTGGCTGCTGGGCGGCAAGGGCGGTGGCGCGGTCGTTAATCGCCGCGCTAAAGTCGGGGCGAAGGGCAATCGCTTGGTCGTAGGCGGCAATCGCCTTGTCGTAATCGCCCAACTCCTGCCATGCTGCGCCGCGACTATAGTGGATGTCGGCGTTGCTGGGGTCATGCTCAAGGGCGTAATCGTAATAGGCCAGCGCGGTGGTGTAGCTGCCGTCTTGATGGAACATCTTGCCGAGGCTGAAGTAGTAGTCGGGGTCGCGCTCCGGCTTAGTGCCCTGCCTGCGTTCCGCGTCTATGGTGTGCCGCCACATCGCCACCGCTGCCTCGAACTCGCCCTCCGCTTGGTGCAAATTGGCGCGGGCAATCATCGCCTCGACATCGTGAGGGCTAATCACCAACGCTTGCTGGTAATCTACCGCCGCGCGGGCCTTGTCCCCCATCGCCAGATATGCATTGCCGCGACAGACATGGGCGTGCGCGTCGGCGGGGTCTAGCTGGATGCTCTGGTCATAGTCGGCAATCGCGGCGGGAAATTGGCCCAAGTTGAACTGGGCGTTGCCACGATAGAGATAGGTGTCGGCGCGATTAGGTTCGAGGTCAATCGCCCGATTGTAAGCATCAATCGCCTGCCCATAATCGCCAGTGTCGTACAGCGCGTTGCCGCGCATCAGTTGGCTGTCCGCCTCGCTCAATCCCCCCTCCGCCGCTCCGTTCGCCGCCTGCTCCTTGTCTATCGGTTGCTCATCACTCATCGCCCGGCCTCCTTTCTTGGTGCTTAACTATATATAGGAGTTACGCAGTTCAGCAGGGCGGGCCACCGCCCACCCCTACCATATTATAAGGGGGGCAGCGGGCAAAAGCAACGCCGCCCCCGGCTAATTAGCTGGGGGCGGCGTTGGTTTAGATACAGGGTTTACAGGGCCGGTTCGACCAGCGGCTGACTAGTCTCTTGCCCCTTCACGTTGCGGGGGGCAGCCTTACGCAGCGGCATATCGCGCAGGAAGAAGGCGATGACTAGCAGGGCGACGCTGAGGCCGATGCCCACGAAGTAGGTGTTCTGTATCGCTAGGTGTAGCGCATCGGTGAGAGTGCTATGCACGCCCTGCGCCCCTTGCGGGCCGAGGATTTGAGTGAGGGCTTGCTGGCTCTGGGTGCGGAAGTCGGGATTGGTCAGCGAGCTAACCCCAAACACATTGTCGTCGAATTGCTTGACCTGCGCGGCGGTGAGGTGGAGCTTGGCGGCCAGCGCGGCGATGCCCTGCTGCACCTTGTTCACCGTATCGGTGGAGATGTGGCTCTGGGCATAGCTGGTAAAGCTGCTGGTCACAATGGTACCCATAATCGCCGCGCCGATGGTTTGGCCGATGCTGCGGATGAAGGTAATCGCCGAGGTGCCGCTGGCGAGGCGGTTCATCGGCAGCGAGTTCTGAGCCGCAAGGTTGATGACCGGCATATAGAGGCCGAGACCGAGGCCGACCACGATGATGTTCAGCGTCACCGTCCATTCGTGGGTGTCCACCCCCATCCCCGCCAACAGTACGCCACCGATGACGAGGATGGCGGTACCCGCGATGACGAACATCTTGTAGCGGCCAATCCGCGCGATGATTTGCCCCACCACCACGCTGCCGAATACGAGGGTGAGCATCAGCGGGGTCAGCACCGCGCCGCTGGAGCTAGCGTTTGCGCCAATCACTCCTTGCACGAACCAAGGGGTGTATAGGATGATGCCGAACATCGCCGCGCCACTGAGCAGGCCGAGCAGGGTGGCAACGGTGAACACCTTGTTCTTGAACAGTTCCAGCGGCAGGATTGGCTCCTTAGCGCGAGTTTCCGCGAAGATGAACCCGACGAGGCCAATCGCGGCAATGATGAAGCTACCAATCACCTGCCACGAACCCCAAGGATAGGTTTGCCCGCCCCAGACGAGGCCGAGCAGCAGGGGAACGACGAACAGCAGCGAGAAGAACGAACCCGCGAAGTCTATCCGCCGCAACTCGCCGCTGAGGTTGTCGTGCTTGCGGCTGCGACCGAGGCTGGCGGGGATGGTGAAGTAGACCGCAACAATAGACAGCAACTCCAGCGGGATGTTCACATAGAAGCACCACCGCCAGCCGGGGCCGTCGGTCAGCCAGCCGCCCACGCTGGGGCCAATTACGCTGGCGAGGCCAAAGGTGGCGAAGAACAGCCCCTGCCAGCGGGCGCGTTCGGCGGGGCTGAACAGGTCGCCCACGATGGTGAAGATGACCGCCAGCAACGCGCCGGAGCCGATGCCTTGCAACGCACGGAAGAAGATTAGCTGATTGATGTCCTGCGACGCGCCGCACAAGGCGGAGCCGACCGTGAAGATACCAATACCGAACATCAGGATGTATTTGCGGCCAAAGATGTCCGACAGCTTGCCCAAGATGGGGATGCTGGCGGTGGAGGTGAGCAGGTAAGCGGTTGTCACCCACGAGATTAGCTCGAAACCCTTCAGGTCGCTGATGATGCGGGGCATCGCAGTGCCCACAATGGTCTGGTCTAGCGCGGATACTAGCATCGAAAGCATCAGCCCCGCGATGGCGGCGTACAGGGCGCGGCCATGCAACGGCGATTGCTGGGTCTCCTCCTTCAGCATGGTGGGGGTCGCGGTGACTGGGGTGGACACGTTGCTGGCCTCCTGCTCTAGTTCCTCATGCAATTCTTGTTCTTTGATTGCCATATCTGTCTCCTTAATGTTCAAGAGAGTCGTGGTGAGAAGGCAGCGTCTCGCCAGTGGTGAGATAATGGTTGATGGCCTGCTGCCAATGTACCATAACTTTATGGAAGTGGGCTTCGCTAAAGCGGTCAACGAAATGGTTGCCTGCTTCGCTAAGAGCAGTATAGGTGTAGCTAATCCTCGCCTCTGTACTGCCGTCGCCAGTGTCGGCTAGCTGGATGTGAATACGCCCTACGCACTCATCCACTTTTACATTGATAAACTCGACTTCATACTGCATCGGGTCGTACTTAGTTATGACCCACACAATATCGCCGTCGTGGCTGGAAGTAGTAAAGACACAGTTATCCTCTGCTAGCCCGGATAGCGAGTAAATTACCTGAGCCTGCCAGCCATCGGCCCATTCCGCTTCGCGCACCGGGCATAGCAGAGGAAAGGCTTGTGCAGGTCGGGCTTGCCAATTCTGCGTATACGTGCGACTTACTCGCTTTGCGATAAATGGCATTGCCGCCTCCTACTTTTCCGCTGCATCGGCGAACGCCGATAGGTTGTCGGCAAGCTGCTGGATAGTGGCCCGCAACGCGGCCACCTCGGCGCGGTCAACCCCGACCAACGCTTGCTGCCACAGGCCCTCGACCTTTTGCTCGATGTCATCGTATAGCTGCCGCCCCGTCGCAGTCAGATAGATGAGGGTGAAGCGGTTGTCGCGGGGGTCGGTCTCACGGCGGATGAGGCCGTCCTGCTCAAGCTGCTTGGCAACGCGGGTGATGCCCGCGGCATCCACGCCCAGCAACTCCTGTATCTTGCGCTGGGTCAGTCCCTTATAGGCAAACTTTTGGGTCTCCTCCGCGATTTTGGCTTGGATGTCCTGCTCGGTTAGTTGCTGCTCTTTGGCGAGCAGGGAAATCATCCGCCATTGCGCCCCGCTCTGGCCGGTCATCAGGTGAAAGGCGCGGTGGAAGGCGTGCATCACACGGCCCATCTCGCTGATTAGATTACGGTGGTCGGGGTTGGGGGTCGGCGCGGCGGGTTCGCGCTCGGCGA
>JBBSEE010000369.1:0-3856 GCA_038239995.1 Chloroflexia bacterium
CAGCAACCCTGATCAGGTTTGAGGTTTGAGGTTTGAGTTAGTGATGAGGTAGGGGCGGGTGATACTCGCCCATATACCCAATCCAAAATCCAAAATCTAAAATCCAAAATCGCAAGGGGAGCAAGCATGAGCGATTATCAGTACATCACCGTCAACGAGGGGGGTGGGGTTTGTACCATCACCCTGAACCGCCCCGACAAGCTGAACGCGCTGAACCAAGCGATGCAGGGCGAACTGAGCCGCGCCTTCGATGCGGCTCAATCGGCGCGGGTGGTGATTATCACCGGCGCGGGCAGCAAGGCGTTTGCCGCGGGGGCGGACATCACCGAGTTCAGCACGATAGACAGCGCGGAGGCGGGGCGCGAGTTCGCGGCGCGGGGGCAGGCGATTTTCAACCAACTCGCCGCCCTCGATGCGATAGTGATTGCCGCGGTCAACGGCTTCGCCCTCGGCGGCGGCTGCGAATTGGCTATGGCCTGCGACATCCGCATCGCTGCCGATAGTGCGATGCTGGGCCAGCCGGAAATCGCCCTCGGCATCATCCCCGGCTACGGCGGCACCCAGCGGCTGACCCGCCTGATGGGGCCGGGCCGCGCCCTGCTGCTGCTGTCAACCGGCGACCGCATCAGCGCAGCAGAGGCTTATGCGCTAGGGCTGGTGGACAAGGTGGTGCCCGCCGCTGACTTGATGGACGAGGTGAACCGCTTGGCCGCGCGGCTGGCGGGTCAAGCCCCCGTCGCCCTTGCCCAAATCAAGCGGGCGGTGGTCGCGGGGCTGGGCCAGAAGCTGGACTACGCCCTCAGCGTCGAGGCCGCCGCGTTCGGGCGGGCCGCTGACACGGCAGACCGCCGCGAGGGTACCGATGCGTTCCTGAACAAGCGGCCCCCTACATGGAGCGGCCAATAACTGGGTCGAGGGTCGAGCTAATGGCAAGGGATTTTTCACCAGCCAACAATGAGCCGCAAGAGCTAACCACCGATGCGCCGGGGGCGACCTCGGCTACTGCCGCGCAACCCCCGCTCATCCTGCGCGACGCGCTGGCCTCAGACAAGCAGCCCATCCTAGAGTTCTGCCACCAGACGTGGGATTGGGGCGATTACATCGAAGGGGTATGGGACGATTGGTTCAACGACCAGCACGGCGGCCTGCGCGTGGGCGAGGTGGACGGCAAGCCGGTGGGGGTGAACAAGCTGACCATGTTGAGCGCAGATGAAGGCTGGCTGGAGGGGATGCGGCTGAACCCCGACTATCGGGGGCGCGGCTACACCTATCAGTTCATGTCCGATGTGGCCCAACTCGCGGAGCAACGCGGGGCAGCGGCCCTACGCCTAGCTACCGCCAGTAGCAACGTGCCCATCCAGAAGGTGGCGGAGCGGCTGGGGTTGCGTCGCGCGGCGGTGTTCACCCCCTACAATGCCGAGGGGCTATCGCTGGCCGCGTGGGAGCAGCAAATTGCCCCCGACAAGTTGGGGCTGGCAGAGCGATTGCGAAGCTGTTGCATCCTAGAGGCGGTGGACGCGGCAGCGGTGTGGCAGCACATCGAAGGTTCACCGCTTCGTTCCGCCAGCGCGGGGCTATACGCCGACGGTTGGGCGTGGGCGCAGTTGACCGAGGAGAAGCTGCACAAGCGGCTGCGTAGCCATCAGGTCATCGCCTGCCTCGACCCCCAGCACGGCAATCCCCACCGCCGCCCCTACCTGCCTGCCCTAGCCGAGGCTGAGGAGTATCACGCGCGGCAAGGCAAGAAGATGAGCATTGCGGCATCCGCGATTCGTGCGCTGGCGGTGATTAGCGGGGTGAACAGCAGCGGCGGTCTGGAGGTTGGCTACGTGGACTATGCCGCCCAGCCAGACGGCAGCGACGATGACGACATCGAGGCGATTGCCCTTGCCCTCCGCCTCTCCGCAGGCAGCCTCACCCCCGCGCGGGTCAGCATCATGTTGCCCAACGAGGCCACCCTAGAAATCGCCTTCGAGCGAGCCGGTTTCAACCGCGACTTCGAGGAGGGCCAAGCGATGTACGTGTATGAGAAACGGTTTCGGGGAGAGAGTTGAGCAATTAACGGCTAAAGTTGAACCCCAAGCCGAGGGCGCATCGCACGATGCGCCCTCCGCCTATTCAGCCGGTGCCGGAAAAGGGGCAACTGATGTGCGCCCCAACGTGCCGTAACCCATCCTATCAGAAACTTTCGCACCGGGGGCAGTTATTAACTGTCGGCAATTTGACAAACATCTATGCTGATGATACAATCGCGCCATTCCCTTTACCGTAGTTATCAGAATACAAATCTCCCCCGCGCAATGGAGGCGTGGCTCGACCAACCACCGTTTGTGCCAGTTACTGGCTTTATCTTAATAGGAGAAGGAAATGACCACCCGCAAGTTTACCTGGAAGTGGCTTGCCCGTATTACCGCTTGCCTACTTGCTCTTAGCGTCCTCACGCCATCATCCTCATCGCTACCCACCCATCGTTCTTTGCCCGCGAAGAACCCCGCCCCTCAATCACCAGCGGCGGCTTCCCCACCCACATCTACCACCCCGCAAAATGCGCTAAACAACTTCAGCCGCCTGCCTCTTAGCTTTGAAGCGAATGTGGGTCAGACCAACGCTGCGGTGCGCTACTTGGCGCGGGGACAAGGCTACAGTCTATTCCTTAACCCTTCGGGTGCAACTCTAAAGCTAGCTAGTGCACAAGGTAATACCGTCAGCCCGCTCGACACTCAGCTATCCCTTCAATTGCTGGGCGCGGACCCCACCGCCTTGATGACCGCAGAGAACGAATTGGTAGGCAAGAGCAACTACTTGATGGGCAACGACCAGACTCGCTGGCGCACTAACGTGCCCAACTACGCACTAATCCGCTCCCATAGCGTCTACCCCGGCGTTGATTTGGCATGGTACGGCAACAACCAGCAGTTGGAGTACGATTTTATCGTCGCCCCTACTGCGAACCCAGCGGCGATCCAATTGGCGTTCAGCGGGGCAACCCAAGTTGCGCTCGAAGATGGCACGCTGGTGCTGCACACTAGCAGAGGCGACTTGCGCCAAGCCCAACCGCGCCTCTACCAAGACCTACCCACTGGTAGGACCATGGTGCAAGGCAGTTACTACCTAGCCAACAACGGCACGGTTGGCTTTGTGGTGGGCAATTACGACCACAAGCGTTCGCTAGTGATTGACCCGCCCCTGAACTTCTCTACCTACTTTGGGGCCAGTGGCGCAGATAAAGGGCTGAGTATTGGCTTGGACAGCCAGAACAACATCTACGTCACCGGCGATACTACCTCTGCCAACTTCTACACCAGCACTGGGGTTATTCAGCCCAATTATAGTGGGGGGCAAGATGCCTTTGTCAGCGAGTTGAGTAGTGACGGCGCGACCTTGCTCTATTCCACCTACCTCGGCGGCAGTGGTGCTGATGAGGGCCGCGACATCTTCGTAGACCTCACGGGTAATGCCTACATTACTGGCTATACCGACTCTCGCGACTTCATCACTACCACCAACGCCTTGCAGCCCAGCTACGGGGGCGGTGCTGATGATGCCTTCGTCACTGCGCTGGCTCCCGGCGGGAACGCCTTGCTCTATTCCACCTACTTGGGTGGCAGTGGGCTGGAACAGGGGCATAGCATCACTGTAGACGGCAACGGCCACGCCTATGTCACAGGCTGGACTAGCTCCCCCAACTTCCCCACCGCTGGCAACCCGCTGCAACCTAGCTATGGGGGCGGCCTCGACGATGCCTTCGTCAGCGAGGTGCAGACCGACGGCACCTCACTGGTATATTCCAGTTACCTCGGCGGCAGCAGAGACGATATGGGAATGGGAGTTGCGGTGAATAACGGTATCTATCTTA
>JBBSEE010000370.1:0-3844 GCA_038239995.1 Chloroflexia bacterium
TGGAGTTCACCGATGCTGATTCGCTTCGTCATCTATGGGCTGCTGGGCTGGTGCATCGAGGTGGGGTACACCGCCATCGCGGGGGTAATTAGCAGGCGGCAGGAGGGCGGGAGGTTGGTGGGTGTCACCTACCTTTGGATGTTCCCCATCTACGGCCTGCTCGCTCCCCTATATGAGCCGCTGCACGATACGATTAGGCTGTGGGGTTGGCCGCTGCGGGCGGTAGTCTACGCGGCGGGATTCATGGCGGTAGAGTATCTCAGCGGCTGGCTGCTGCGGCGGCTGGCGGGAGTCTGCCCGTGGGACTACACTGGACGCGCCCGCTGGCACCTGCACGGGCTGATGCGCTGGGATTACGCCCCGCTGTGGGCCGCGCTCGGTCTCGCGCTGGAGCCGGTCCACGATTTTCTGGTGCGCCTCACTCCAGCGATTGAGGCGGCGTTGCATGGTTAAAGCTCCACCATCTCATCCCTAACCGCCATCTCATCGCCTGCATTACCCTTAGTGTACAGCACCCCGCCGGGGGCGAAGAAGGGGAAGTCCCACACGGCAGTGTCGCCGCCCTGCTTGCCGGGGACGGGGAAGAGGCGGGCGGTGAGCGGCTTGTTCAGCTTCATCGCTAGCGCGGCCATATCCAACAGGATGCCGGTAAGCTCCGCCGCGCTGATGTCGCCGGGCAAGGGCACGGTGTCCAGCCCCAACCCACACACCGCTGAATATAGCAGCAGGCTATCCACATTGTACAGCCCCGCCTCGCTGCTCCGTGCCGCCAGCGTGCTGTCCTCCAGCACCGGGAGCATCAGCCCACTGTAGCCGCAGCGGGGCAGCTTGATTGCGGCCAACGCGGAGGTGAGCAAGGCCGCGCTGAACAAGGTGCCGCTCTGCCCAAAGCGCGACACTACTCCCAGTTGCTCGATGGCGTGACCCACGCTGCTCTCAGTGGTGGGGAAGGGGGCGGTGGAGATGTCCAAACCGTTGAAGCGATAGCGGGGGTTCAGCCCCTGTAGCGCGGCAAGGGCGCGATTGCCCTCCGCTTCCAGCGCGTCAATCAGCCGCCGCCGCGCCCCTTCGAGGTTGGGGGCATCGCGGAAGGCGGCGACCACAAGGTCGGCAGTCTCCAAAGCCAAACCGTAGCTGCCCCACTCCCCCGCCATCTGCGGCGCATAGTAGGCGACCGGGAAGAACGGCACATTGGGGGGACAGTTGGCAATCGCGGCGAAGTTGAGGTTGGCGAAACCGTCGTGGCCGCGCTCGGCAAGGGCGCGGATGACTTGGGCTGCCGCCGCTGCCGCCCGCACGTTGACCATCCGCCGCCCGTTCAGCAGTCCCCCCACCTGCACGGTGGCGAACAGCCCCTCGCCCTGCTCTAGCACCTCCGGCAAGGCTTCGATGAGCGCGTAGGTGCGCTCATCAGAGGGGATGCTCATCACCGGGCCGAGCGACACGTAGTTGAACCCCGCGCCTTGCGCCACCTCACCCAGCGCGTGGGCATAGGTCATCGCCGCGACCGCGACATCCGCCGATGCGACCTCGGCCAGCACGTCGCTAAGGGGGGGAGCGGCAAGGCGCACGGTTTGCACCTCCAGCCCCGCCGCCTCTAGCCCCCCCTTCGCCTGCGCCACGAACTCCCCCGCCGCCTCAATCGCGGCGCGGTTCACCTCGCGGGTCAGCGGTAGGCCGATGGTAATCGAGCGGACTTTCATTTCACCTATCCTTCATCACCAGCCCCAACCGCTGCGCCTCCGCGTCTATCTCGCGCAGCAGAGGCAGGTCGCTCCTGTCGTTGCCTACGTACATCCAGCGAATGACCTGCTGCTGGTCTATCAGGAAAAAGGATGGGAAGGTGGTCTGCGCCCCGCTGCGGCTGGCGATGAGCGCATCGAAGCCGAAGCTACGTAGCAGGCCGTAGTGGTTGATCACCTCTAGGTCCGTATCCAGCAGGTAGGGGTAGCTTATAGGTTCGCGCTGGAAGTAGCCCGCCACGATGTCGGCCCGCTGGTGAGCCACCCCCAGCACCTGTAGCCCCTCGGCGACGAATTGGGGGTAGTATTCCTCTAGTTTCTTCAGGTAGCTGCGGCAGTCGGAACACCAGGTGCCGCGAAAGAAAATCAGCAGCAGCGGCCCCGCCTGCACCACGTCACTGAGCCGATAGCTCTTGTTATGTACATCGGTAAGGGTGAAGTCGGGAGCCACCACGCCGACCTTCAATTTGGTATCCTGCTGGGGCATATCTTATCGCTCTCCTAAATCTCAAACCTTAATCGCGCAACAGCGGCATGGTCATGCAGCGGGGGCCGCCCCGTGCGCGGGATAGCTCGTCGCCGTTGATTTGCAGGGCGTACTTCTTGGTGTAATCCTCGAAATCCACCATCTGGCGGGCCTTGTCGCTGAGGCGGGGCAGACCGTCGGGGCCATCCTCCAACAATGCGCCCGCGGTGATGACCGTGTAGCCATGCTGACTTAGCACCTCGTAGGTCTGCTCGTTGCGCTCGTAGCCGACAATCAGGCCGGGGCGGAGGGTGAACACGTTCGCGCCATCGGTCCACTGCTCCCGCTTCTGGTAGAGGGCCGAATCGCCGCCGCAGTATAGCGGGGTCATCGCCCCCTCGTCCCCGTGCAACTCGCGGCCCACCGCGGCGACCAGCCCGCCCTCATCCTCATGCACCTCGGTCTCGCCCCCCTCCTTAATCTCAATCCGTAGCAAAGTGCCGCGTTCGCTGGTGGGGGCGTGCTTGGCGTGGCTGGGCAACACGACCGGAGGGTAGATCAGGCATTCGTGTTCGCTGGGCAGGGTGAAGATGGTGTCGAGGTGCATGGTGGCCCGCTGGCGGGGCATAATCAGCACGTAGATGCGCCGCACTGGGCCGCCGCGCATCGCAAAGTTGTGGGCCAGCGCGTCAATCCCCGCCCGACTGGTGCGTTCGCTGCACCCAATGACTAGCACATCCGACTTCAGCACCATCACATCGCCCCCTTCGATGGTCTGGGGGTCGGGTTTGTCCCAATGGGCTTGCTCGGCCAGATGTGCGCTGCTGAGGCGGTCGAACCAGAGTGGGGGGGGGCCGTCCGCGCTCCACAAGCGGGGCGAGTGGGCATAGGCGTAGCGCAGCAGCAATGGCTCCCGCCGCCGCGCCTGTCGTGCCATGTTGCTGATGACCACCCCATTGTTGCTCACTGCGGCGGGGTCGCGCATGAACAGCAGGTTGGGGATGGGGGCAAGCAGGAAGGGGCGGGGGGTGAACTCGTCGGCATCGTCGCCAAAACTGTCCATATCGTGGTCGCGGGGGTCGCTGTGGCCGCCAATCAGGATGTCCAGCAATTCATCCCCGCTGGCCTCGCGCAGCATCTGGTAGAGGGGGGTGCGCTCGTGGTGTTCGAGGGTGAGGGTAGTGTCGGGGGTGGCACCGAGGGCGATGAGGGCGGCAGGGTTGGCACTGGCTTCGAGAGCGCACACATCGCAGATTAGCTGCTCGCGCACCGCATCGTCGCGCAACGCCTCGCGCAATACCTCAGTGAGCAGCACGGTCTCCGCCCCGCCGATGCCCAGCAACGCCCGAAAGGCCGCGTGTTCGCGCTGCGCCTTCTTCACGTACAGGATATCGTCGAACAGGAAATCATCCTTGTTCTCTGGGCTAATCATGGTCAGTTCGCGCCCCGGTGCGTGCAGCAACACCCGCCGCAACCGCCCGAACTCCGAGGTGACATTGAGCGACCCGCTCCGCTGGAGGTCTGGGTTGTAACCCACTGCTTCACTCTCCCTTTCTTCGTAATTAAGAATTAAGAATTGGAGGTTAGTAAATCACACTCGCGTCCTTAATCAACGCCTCCCCAACTCAAACCTCAA
>JBBSEE010000371.1:0-3842 GCA_038239995.1 Chloroflexia bacterium
ATAGGTAGAAGACGTTGTTGGCGGGTACGTCGGAGTAGGTGGGGTTGCCGCCGTTGGGGGTGATGAGCGGGTAATGGGCGGCGTTGACCACCAGCTTGGTAATCTGCCCGCGCGTAATTGCCTTGTTCGGCAGATAGCAAGGGTAGGTTGCCCCATTAGTGGCGCAGGTGTTGGGGTCGTAGCCGCCGAGGATACCGGCATGGAAGCCCGCCTCGATGTAGGCGTAGGCGAAATAGCTGGGTGGCACATCATTGAAGTCGGGGGTGGAGGGCGTATATGGCGCGATGCCGAAGCCTAGTACCACTACCTTGCTGAATTGCCCGCGCGTGGAGGTGCCGGTCGGCCCGAAGTGGGTGCCGTCTACCCCATTGACCACCCCGCGACAGTAGAGGTAGTGTATCGCCCCATAGAACAGATTACCGGATATGTCCACGAAGGGGTTGGGGCAGGGGTCAGGGGTGGGGGTAAAGGTGGGCGGCGGGGGCGGGCCGCCCCCCAGCAGCCGCATAATCACCGCGTCGCCGGGGCCATTCAAGTTGGGCTGATAGGGGCTGCGGGTGGGGAAGTCGCTGGAACTGGTGCCGCCCGCAGCATAAACCCGCCCGCTGCTGTCTATCGCCCCGCCCGCCACGCTATCGCCGCTGCTGCCGCCAATGTAAGTGGAGTAGGCCATATTGCTGCCATCGGTGCTTATATCGAGGGCGAAGCTATCATAGTTGCCGTGATTGGTGGGCTGCATCGGGTTACGCACCGGGAAGTCGGTGGAGCGGGTGAAGCCCACTACATAGGCGTTGGCGTTGGCGCGGTCAATCATAATTGCGCGGCCTTGGTCATCTTCGGTGCCGCCCCAGTAAGTGGAGAAGACGTACAAGTTGCCCGCCGGGGTCACTTTGGTGATAAAGGCATCATTGCCGAGACCGCCCGCGAAGCCATCTTGAATCGCGTTGATGTGAGGGAAATCCTGCGAACTGGTGGAGCCGGTGACGTAGATGTTGCCGCCGCCGTCTAGGGTAATGCCATAACCGTAGTCCACTGCATTGCCGCCGAGGTAGGTGGAGAACACGTAGCCGCTGCCCGCGGAGTTCACCTTGGTGATGAAGGCATCGTAGAGGCCGAGGTTAATCGGCTGGTGGGCATTGACCAGCGGGAAGTTGGGCGAGAAGGTGCGCCCAGTAAGGTAGGCTTCGCCGCTGGCGTTCACGGTGATGCCATAGCCTTCGTCGTCGTCGCTGCCGCCGATGTAGGTGGAATAAGATTTGGCCGAACCGCTGCTGTTCACTTTGGTGATAAACCCATCACTGTGGGTGGGGCAACTGCCACACGAACCCTGTATCGGGTTGGTGGTGGGGAAGTTGCTGGACACCGTGGTGCCGGTCAGGTAGGCGTTGCCTGCGGGGTCTACCCCAATCGCGCGGCCCGTATCGGTGGCACTGCCACCCAGATAGCTGGCGTAGACGATGCTGTTGCCCGCGCTGTTCAGCTTGGCGACGAAAGCATCGCTGCCCCCCCCGCTGCTGGACTGGAAAGGGCTATGGGTGGGGAAGTTGGTCGAATAGGTATAGCCGGTGATGTAGACATTGTTGCTGCTATCCAGCGCAATCGCGTTGGCGGAATCTGAGCCACTGCCGCCGTAATAGGTGGAATAGATGAGGCCGTTGCCCGCTTGGTTCATCTTCAGGATGAAGGCATCGGTTGCCCCCCCCAGCGAGGGCTGCACTGGGCTGAGGGTGGGGAAGTTGGTCGAGCCGGTCGAGCCAGTCACGTAGGCGTAGCCACTGCCGTCCACCGCGATACCAGTAGCACTTTCGCTGCTACTGCCGCCGAGGTAGGTGGAATAATCGAGCGATGGGTCAATCACCAGCCCGCTGCTGTGGTCGTAGGCGGCGAGGCGGAAGCCGATTTCGCCCCCCGCGCTGATGCTATAGCTGCCCGCCACCTGCCGCAGGCCGCTGGGGGTGCGCTGGTATACGAAGGGGGCGGGCTGGCGAATGTCGCCCCCCGCCGTGTGCAGCACCAACTCACACCCCTCTACGATTGGGGAAGGGACGCACTCCGCCTTGTCCGCCCCCACCACCGCGAGGCGGATAACGCTGGGGTCGGCGTTAGGGCCGAGAATGAAGTCGTACTCCGGTCGCCCCGACGTGCCGTACCATGCCATGTCCACGCCGGGGTAGACCGCTTGGTAGCGCAGCCTGCCATAGTTCGGCACATCGGTGCGCCACTTGCCGGGGTCGTTCCCGATAAAATAGTTGCTGCGGCTGACCAGTTCGCCCTCCGCCACCAGTGGGCCGAGGGTCGCGCCACGTAGCTGATAGCGCAGCACGGTAGGGGGAGCGGCGACATCGCCCCCGCCCTGCGTCATCACCATCTCGTCGGCGGTGAAGAAGAGCGTGCTAGCCACCCCCCGCGCCACGTATCGTACCTGCGGGTCGAATTGGCCGAGGTTCGGCTCGAAGCGCAGCGGTAGGTTGGCGAGGTCGGGGGCATGAGCAGCAGGGGCGCGGTCGGGGGTTGTCAGCGTCGCGGGCCAAGTGGGCAGCAGGCTGATTAGCAACAGCACGGCAGCGCACCACGCCCATCGCTTCATATATTTACGCACGGACGTACCTCCACTTCCTAAAGAAAAAAGAAAGGCCATTGCGCCCATCATTCTAGCACAATCAAGAGCCTGAATCAATAAGATGAATGGGCTATTCTTTGTTCTTTTCCAAAGTGGGTTACACCTCCACGCCCATCTGCAAGGCCATCCACCAGTAGAAGGCGGCCCAGCCCCGCCAGCCCGCCCACTGCGCGGCAATCTCGCGCACCTCGTCCTCACTGGCATGGCGGCCCAGCTTATAGGCCCGCCCGAAGATAGCGCGAAGACCCATATCGGCGGCGGGGATGCTGTCCCTTGTCCCCAGCCCGCGCATCAGCACGTACTCGGCGGTCCAGCGACCGAGGCCGCGCCAGCGGGTCAGGCTGGCAACCGCCTGCTCGTGGGGCAAGGCGGGCAGGGCGGCAAAGTCCAGTTCGCCGCTTGCCACCGCTTGGGCTAGGCCAATCACGTAGCTGGCTTTCTGGCGGCTGAACTGATTGGCGGGGAGTAGAGCGGGGTCGAGGCTGGCAATCGCCGCGGCGGTGGGCATCATCGGATACGTATCTCCCGCGATATGTAGCGTCTGCCCCGCTAGCTCCACCAGCCGCTGCTTCAGCTTGCGGGCGAAGCTGATGTTTATCTGCTGGCCGATGACCGCCCAGATGAGGGCCTCAAACGGAGCGATAATCATCACAGGGCGCAGGCCGTAGTAGCGTTGGGCCACCGCCCCGAACACCGGGTCGGTCTCAGCGATATGATAGAACTTAGTGGGGTCATCATCCAGCGCGAAGATACGACGCACCAACCGCGCGGCCTCGTCCATCAGCGCGGGACTGACTTGCTCGCCTTGCACGGTGAGCTTCAGGCGGGGCGCATCTACGCTGCCCACCGCGTGCAGGGTAAGCAGCAGGTCGCGCCCCGCGAGATTGACCGCCCGATGATACACGCCGTCGTCGCTAATCCGCTCCAACACCGCCGAGGATGAGCGGCGCAGGTAGGCGAGGGCGAGGCTGAAGTCGTAGGGGGGGATAGGGGTTAGTTCGATGCTAGACACGCGCAATTGGACCTTTCGCTAGGCAAATAACCGATATAATCAGACCCGATATTGCAGCCCCACCAACCCCTCATCCCCCACCCCCTTGCCCTGCACCAACACATGGAATCGCCCCAACCCGCCCATCTCGATGAGGCGGGCGAGGGCGTTGCGCTGGTAGATGTACTCACTGTCGCTGAGGCCGAGGCGGGGCAGGGCTTGCAGCAGGTC
>JBBSEE010000372.1:0-3841 GCA_038239995.1 Chloroflexia bacterium
GTAGGTGGCGTAGTTATCTGCGTATGAGCCAACCCACGCTACGCTACCATCCGAGTTAAGGTTAGATAGTCGCACCGGCCCCTCGATCGTAGACCCATCATTAAGAAGGTCGGCGTAGTACCAATCATATTTCGTGTCATAGGTGGGGTCGTTGCGGCTATCGCCCCATGTAATGTGCGCGGTATGGTTAGGGCTGACGGTTATTGCAGGGACGAATTGGTCCTGTGTGGTGCTGCTGCTCACTAGCTTAGGCGACTTCCACGTAGCTCCCTCATCGTTGGAGATAGCAAAGTAGATGCCTGCCGAGGTTCGTCCGATGGTGCGATACTGCGCCCAGACTGCATACACAGTGCCGTTTACCGTATTAAGTGGGTCGGCAGCAATCATGGGGGCCGGGTTGGTGATGAAGCCATGGTTGGGTAGGTATGAGTTGCTAGCTATCGCTTGATCGTCGGGGATATTAGTGATGTTGCTTGCCACAGTGAAGCTAACGCCACCATCGATCGAGCTGAATGTTCTAATATACTGCCCGCCGTTGCCCCCGTTGGTACTCTTATCTTCGAGGTAAGCAAGAATTACCTTGCCACTGGCGAGAGTAGCAATGCTTATATCATCTACGCGGGGGGCAAAAGTCTGATAGTGGCCGCTGGCGATGGCAAGCGGCGCACTCCATGTCGTCCCTTGGTCGGTAGAACGGCTGACTTCAATATGCGCCGAGTCAAGCACAGCCGGGTAGTATTCATCAACCCATGTGTAGAAGATGACCCCTCGATTCGGCCCCACGCTGTGGTCTACCCAGATGCGTGGTTCATAGCTATAGTTATGCACGGTGTCAACGTTGGGAGCGACCAGCTTAAGCCAGCTAGCCCCATTGTCAGTCGAACGCCAGAGTTCGTTGACGGGAGTTATCACCTCATCAGCGTATTCAGCGGATAGGTAGAGGTAGAGGCCATCCGGTGAGTAGGCTAGGTGAGGGATAGCCGCGTAATCACCTTCTGGTGGGCATTGGGGGGCAGACCAAGTGCTGCCTCCATTAGTGGTGCGTGATATAGCGGCGCAGTTGAGGTTAGTGTCCCAGTATGCAGTAGCCGCAATCAGGCCATTGGTCGGGTTGGTGGCGATGCCAGTTGCCAGTTGCGTGTTATTCGCAGTATCAGAGTTCACCCGCACGTTCGCGCCAAAGGTGGGTAGACTATTGCCCGCCGCTGGCTTATCGCTAGTCACAGCCTCGCTGGTTTGACCCGCGAAGCTGTGGCTAGCAGGCCAGACCACTAGGCTGCCGAGCAGCAGCAGGGCCAAGGTATAATTGAACAACTTGTGTTTCATGGTACGCATGGTATCTCCTCTTTCCTTTCATACTATCGGTTGAACAAAGGATTTAGCCCTGTTCGCCACGATCGCCTCCCAACACATTCTCTAATCATGTTTGGCAACATGGCGACCTGTCGTGATGACGATGGGCACAAGCTAATCATAGCACCACCATACGCTGAAAATGTGTGCTTTTGTGTGCTTTTGTGCCAATTTTTACCCCTATTTTGCCAACCCAACAGCAAGCCCCTCTCAGCAGCTAGCTGAAAGGGGCTAAAGCACAACGGGATTACTGGTAACTTGAAGGTGATGCTGGTATAGCCAAGGCGACGGAGCAGCAACTCGACATTGTCGCGGGCGTTCTTGGTTGCCAGCGTGATGATGCCTTGCTCCTCTGCCGCCTTCCTGATTTCGTCCTGCGCGGTGGCCCGCACGTAGTCGAATATTGCCGGGTTAGGGCTGGCGAGGAAGCTGTTCTTGTCCAGTGAGTAGACGTAGCTCTTCTTCTCATCCAGCGTGGTGTTGAAAATCTCCGCGGGGGGCAGCTTGACCGTCGCTTGCAACGTGCCCGTGGGGCTTTGGCTGACGGTGATGTCGCTGTCGCCCAGCTTGCTCATATCCACCCCCGCCACCACATCGGCATGGGCGACGAATATCACCTTGCTGCCGAACAGGCCGTTCAGATAATCGGTGTTCTCGTAGGCGGTGATAATCTTCTCGATGGTGTATTGGGCACTCTCGATGCGGTTCAGCCCGCGCATCTGCTGCACCACGGCGGGCTGGTCGGGGCCGAGGGTGTTGGTTTTGTTGCCTCCCCCAAACAGCCCGCCCACGAACCCGCCGATGCCTCCCACCGTCCCGCTCAAGCTCAGGGCCAGCACCACCAGCATCACCGCCACCGCAATCATCACCCCGAAACAGCCCACGCTCACCCATGGGATACTGCGCGGTATACGCACAAGGGGGGCATTGCCGCCGCGCGTGGGTACGCCCGCATACGCGCTGTTCACATCATAGCCGTCATCATCGTCGAGGCCGCCGCGCGTGGGTGTAGCGTCCGCATAGTCATAGCTGCGCGACGTGCTGCTACGGGGGCGGCTAGAGCTGACGCGGGCGCGGGATGAGCCGTCGTCCTCGAGTAGCACCCGATATTCCCCCTCGCGCACGTCTTCACCGCGCACAGTGGACACGGTGCGATTGCGCGGGGGGGGAGGCAGCGGCGTATCATCCTCGTTATCGGTCGCTGCCCCAAATGCCGCGTTGAACTCATCATCCTCGTCGTCACCCGTCCAGCGACGCTTACTATCGTTACCGTTTGTGTAAGCCATCGGCTCACCTCCTGCTTAACCACTGAAATACTGGAACATTAGTTCTGATTATACAGCTTGCGCTGACAAAGCGCAAGGACAATGTGGCTTAAACATCAAACTAGGTTTATCAATTATACCCGCTGGGTTAGACAAGGGCAAGTTCTGGGCCATGTGGCAGCAATCGCGCCGCCTGCCGAAGCCGCTGCGCCCGTTCGCGCTCCGTTACTCTAGCCAGCGCGATAGTGACGAGACGGAAGCGCAAGTGGGCGTTGGGCAGCAATTGGCCGAGGCGAGGCCAACTGGCGCGGGCAATCACCGCGATGAGCGGATACCCACCGGTAGTCTGATGGTCAGGGCCGAGGACGATGGGCAGTCCGCCCGCTGGCAATTGTACCCCGCCGCGCACCACCCCGAAGGAGGCCAATTCGCCCCCGCTAATCGGCAGCGGGTCGCCTTCTAGCCGCAAGCCCATGCGATTGCCGTCCGCCACTTGCCAATCCTGCTGTAGTAGCGCGGCGCGACCCTGCCGACCCAAGTGGCCTGCGTGTGGCCCCCACAGGATGTCCAAACTACCATCGCCGGGGTATGCGTCACCCTCATCCAGCGGCCAGCGCACCCCCGCCTGCTCCGCCCCCGCCGCCCCCGGCATCGTAAGCGTATCTCCTGCCTGCAAGGGGCGACCAGCCAGCCCCGGCAGCGCACCCTGCGCCCCCAAGTATGCGCTGGATGAGCCAAGATAGGGCGGCACACTCAAGCCACCGGCGACCGCGAGGTAGGCGACCCTGCCATTACCCGCTATATTAGTACGTCCGGCAAAGCGCAATGTTTCGCCGCCGCGTATCCAAAGCCGATGCCAAGTCGGTACCCGCCGCCCCGCGATGTTCGCGCCGAGGTCCGCCCCGGTAATTGCGGCCAGCCCGCCCCGCTCGAAGCGTATCGTCAGCCCATCGCCGAGGGCGACAATCTCCAGCGCGGCGGCAGGGGGAGGATTGCCCAGCAGCAAGTTGGCGGCGGCGTGGGCGTAGCTGTCCAGCGGCCCGCTCTCCGGCAAGCCCAGCGCGACGTAACCCCCCCGCGCCTCCGCCTGCACGCTGATTAGCCCACCGCCAGTATCTTCGATTATTAGTTGCGCCCCGCCCATATTGCCAACTCATCACTCATCACTTATCACGCGGTGAGGGGAGTGAGCCGCCGCACCCCCGGCGCAAAGATAGCCACCA
>JBBSEE010000373.1:0-3826 GCA_038239995.1 Chloroflexia bacterium
CTGTTGCTGGGCAGCATCGTGCTGGCGATTGTCGCACTCATCGTCGCCCTGCCACTGTATCGCAAGGAGCGGGAGCAGATTAAAGAACGACCAGATTAAAGGTCAAAGATAAAAGATTAAAGATGATGTTGCGGTAGGGGCGTGATTGATTTGCGCCTATTAGCCCCCTATCCCCCTTGCTCACCCCCCTTTCGGTTGTATAATGTCACTGTTGTATACGGCATAATACGACCATCCAGTTGAGGAGGGGCAATATGGACGCGGAGCAGGAAGCGCAAGAGTTTAGCAGCGAAAACTTGAGGACGCAAGAGGACTACGCCAACTATGGGCCAAAGCTGCGGGCGCGTATCGCTGAACTGGACGCGACGATTGCACGGCAACCCCACGATGCCACCCTATACTGGCGGCGCGGACGGCTAAAGATGGAGCTGGGCGATTGGGTTCACGAGGATGGGGATGAGGATAGTGATATGCGGCCAGAGGGCCACCGCATCATGGACGATGGCTTCGCCGACTACAGCCGCGCCCTTGAGCTTGACCCCGACAACGTTGCCTACCTGAAGGTTCACGCTAGCTATTGCCATTGGAATGGGCACTGGCAGCAGGCGATTGACGATTATGGCCGCTTGATTGCCCTCGACCCCACCAACCCCAGCTATCACTACACTCGTGCGGACTGGTATAGCCAAAGACAGCAGTTCGCCTCCGCGATTGCCGAGTACACCGCCCTGATTGAGATGCTCACCCACCGCCCCGACGGTTGGCAGGTGACATGGCCGGACTGGTTGCAAAAGCAGGGGGTGCGGGCCTCCGGCGCGATGGTAGATGAGTTGGGGTTGAACGCGCCCAACAGCCTCGCGCGGGTCTACGCCGAGCGGGCGATGTGCTATCGCGGCTTGGAACAGTATGAGCAGGCGATTGCTGACTACACCACGCTGATTGACCGAGGACTGGTCAAGATAAAGTTCGGGGAGAGTGCCTACGTCTACCGCGCCCAGTGCTACGAGGAGTTGCAGCAGTATGACAAGGCACTGGCCGACTACGAACTGGCCGAGCAGGTACAGCCCGCGGCCAACTATGCCGCCGCCAAAGCGAAGCTCCACCAAGAAATGGGGGCAAATAAGGAGTCGGTGGCCGATTTCACTGCGGCGATTGCGCGGATGGAGGGGCATCTCGCCGCCATCCACAACCCCCCGCCGCCCCCATCCCCCACCCCCCTCAGCCGCGAACAGCTATTTGAGCAGTTGCCGCCGCAGCTACGCGCCACGGCCGAGACCGACCCGCAAATGCTTGAACAGTTGAGGGAGCAGTTCCAGCAATCGGCAACCGCGTTCGGTAGAGGGATAAGCCCATTGGCGAGCGGTTTGCAACAGCATAGCTTGCAGGACAACCTTGCCGACCTCTACCGCAACCGCGCCGCCGTCTACACCAAGCTGGGCCAGCCCGAACAAGCGGCAGCGGATTATGGCCGCGCCATCGAGTTGGCCTACTTCCAGACCCGCGTCAGTGACTACACCAATCGCGGCAACGCCTACCGTGACCTGAAGCGATACGACGAGGCGATTGCCGACTACAATGTGGCGGTGGAGCAGGCCAGCGACCCTCGCGCCGCGCACCAGCAGCGCGTCGCTGGCTATCAGCGCGACCAAGCGGGGCAATTCAGCCAGATGCTCTCCTCCTTGCAGCAGCGGGCCGCGAACTTGCCCGTTGTTGGAGGGATGGTCGAACGCATGAAGGAGACTTTCGCCCAGCTAACCACGCAGACGGGGCAGCATCTCCGCGACCTCGATTTGCCCGACAATACCCCGCAACTGAAGCACGCCCTGTTCAATCGCGGGGTGGCCTTCGCGATGAGCAAGCGTTACGAACAGGCGATTGCCGATTTCGACGCATTCATCGCCCTCGACTCCACTCAAGCGGTGGTCTACAACAACCGGGGCAACGCCTACAAGGGGCTGAAGCGATACGACGAAGCGTTGGCCGACTATCATCATGCCCTTGCCCTCGACCCCGATAACCACCTAGCTTACGCCAATCGCGCCGCCACCTACATGAATATGGGGCGGCTGGACGAAGCGACCGCCGATATGCAACGCGCCCTCGCCATGGACCCCGACAATGCGAACAAGATATACAACTACGCTATCCTATACGCGAAGAAGCAGCAAGGCGGTGAAGCCCTCGCCTACCTGCAACGCGCCTTGCAGCTAAACCCCGACCTGCGCGAGAACGCCCGCGACCCCGAAGATTTCGGTTGGTTGGTGGAACACGACCCCCAATTCGCGGCGGAGTGGCGGCGGCTGGTGGGTGAGAGCGACCGCTAGCTTGACGGTTTACGCCCTCAGCGGGTAAAATTGCTAGAGACCGAGTGAAAAGTCTTGCTTCAGCTAAGGAGGTAACAACATGACCACAACCCAGATGAGTGCGCCCCCCAAACTACGACGAGGTGGTGCAGACCGTCCGCCAATGGCCGCGTGGTGCCCAAGCTAATCTGGCTCAGGTAATCATCCACGAGCTATCGCAAGAGGCGCGGGGTGAGCAGCTAGACACAACGCACCCAAAGATTGAGCCAAGAGACCGCGGTGCTATCCTCGAATGGATTCGCACGCGCCCCGATACAGGGCTGCCGCCGCCAACCGATGAGGAAGTCGCCCAGTGGATTGATGAGTATAGGATGGAGAAATATGGCTGATAGGTCACTAGCATTGGACTGAAAATGAGGACGAGCAGCCAACGGATTGAAAAAACGGATAAACGGATTAGATGTGGTCGCAAGGCAGCCAATATGAAGTAGGGGCGAAATCGCATCCGCCCTGCTGAAGCGCAGAAACACGCATTGGAGCAATCAATGTTGAGGTAGGGGCGGATTGCACTCGCCCATGTGCGCTCATCAACGCTCATCGCAGCGACTAGGGACCGCCAGCTATAGGGGCGTACATTTCGGCACGCCCCAATCCAAAATCTAAAATCCAAAATCTAAAATCGTCACACGTGTCCTTGTATGTGCGCCCGCCAGAAGTTGAGCAGGTCGCGCATGGTCTGCTCGAAGGGTATCTCCGGCTCCCAGCCGGTGGCGGTCTTGAACTTAGTCGCATCCGCCCACAGCAGGGTCACGTCCGAGGGGCGCATCCTTGCAGGGTCTTGGCGCACCTCCACCTTCACGTTGGTCATAGTCAGCAGCAAATCTAGCATCTCTTGGATGGTGCGGGACACGCCGGTGCCGATGTTGTAGACTTCGCCCGGTTCGCACTTCTGCACCAGCAGGTGGTAGGCGCGGCAGATGTCGCGCACATCGGTCCAGTCGCGCTTGCTGGTCAGGTCGCCTACGTGGATGACCGGCTCCTGCCTGCCCGCCTCGATGAGGGCAATCTGCTTGGCGAAGCTGCTGGTCACGAAGTTGTCGCCGCGGCGTGGCCCCTCGTGGTTGAACCCGCGCGTAGTGATGGTCTTCAGCCCGTAGCTGCGGAAGTATTGATAGGCGAGCATCTCTTGCGTCACCTTGCTGACCGCATAGGGGCTGATAGGGCGGAGCGGGTTGGTCTCCTTAATCGGCACCTCGTCGGGATTCACTAGGCCGTACTCCTCGCTACTGCCCGCGATTTGGATGACCGGCGATAGGCCCAAGTCGCGCACCGCCTCGAACAGGTTGAGTTGGCCGAGGATGTTGGTCTGCAAGGTGTCGGCGGGGGCGTTCCACGAACCCGGCACGTAGCTCTGGGCGGCAAGGTGGAAGATGTAGTCCGGCTCAGTGGCCGTCACCAACTTACGTACGCTGAAGGCATCTACGAGGTCGGCGTTGACCATGTTCACCATGCTCTTGTCAATC
>JBBSEE010000374.1:0-3820 GCA_038239995.1 Chloroflexia bacterium
GGCGAAACAACTAAAAAATGATTGTGGGGGTTTGGCGGCGCGGTTGGTTGTTTTCGTCTACCAGGATTGTTGGTATCTTACTGGGGGGGGCTACTGGGGGTGGATGGGGGTCCCACCCCCCCCTGGTGGTATGCCAATTTGCTAGCCACAACTGCTGCGCCCTCGCCCCAGGGTTGTGTTGATTTGCTCTTTTGGTGGGTCGGCCTCGGGTGGACCACCCCCAGACCCCCGCTAGTTTCCTCCTATTTTGCGGTGCGCTAAGGTAATTGACCCCGCCTTATCGTAAGGTCGGCCTCTGGGGGTCAGCCCCCCAGACCCCCGCGAGTTTCCTCCTCTTTTACATTGTATGAAACACTGCTACAATGAGCATTATTGCGCTACGGTAAGGCGGATGTAAGTCGCCCCTACAACATTCACCATTTACCATTCATCACTCATCACTCATCACTTATTCTCCACGGCGGCTTCGAGGGCGCGGAGTTGTGCGCCGGTGCCGACCACGATGAGGCAATCGCCCTCTTGCAGCGGGGCATCAGGAGGGGGGTTGGGTAGCAGTTCGGTATCGTTGCGGTGAATTGCCAGCACGGTGGGGGGGTCGCCCTGCACTGCTTGGAGCAGGCGTTGCAGCGACCGCGCCGCCCCCACCTTCACCTCCTCCATCCCGAAGTCGGTGGCCGCGTCGTGCATCAGGGTATCGAGGTAGTTGGCGACCGCGGGGCGGGTGGCAAGGGTCGCCATCCGCAGCCCGCCCAGTTCGTAGGGGGAGATGACGTGGTTGGCCCCGGCGATGCGTAGCTTGTTGGCATTCTCGGTATCGCCGATGCGCCCGAGGATGAGCAGGCGGGGGTTGAGGGCGCGGGCGGAGAGGGTGATGAAGATGTTGCCCGCATCGCTGTCCGAGCAGGCCACTAGGGCGTAGGCGCGTTCAATCCCCGCCTCGCGCAGTACCTCGTCATGGGTGGCATCGCCGTTCAGCACCAACAGGTTCTGCTGGCGGGCCGGTTCGGTCGAGTCGGGGTTGGTGTCAATGATAATCACTTTTTGCTGCTCTTGCAGCAACTGGCGGGTCACGGTTTGGCCCATCCGCCCGTAGCCGCAGATGATATAGTGCCCCTGCATCTTGGCAATTTCGTTCAGCATTCGCCGCCTCCTGACCAACCCTGACGCTTGCGTCTCCACCGCCAGTTCGGTGATGGCCCCCAACACGTAGAGCAGCGTACCCAACCCGCCCAGCACCACCACCGAGGCGACCACCCGCCCCCAGCCGCTGAGGGGATGCACCTCTGCGTAGCCGACGGTTGTCACCGTGATGATGGTCATATACACGGCATCACCTATTCCCCAACCTTCGGCCAGCATGAACCCGACCGTGCCGAGCGCGAGGGAGAGGACGAGGGCGAGCAGGGCGAAGCGCAGGCGGCGGCTGAGACTGCTGATGCGGCGCAGACTCTCCTCCGCCCCGAACAGTACCCGTCGCCGCTGCCGTTGCTGGGCATCAAGTTCGCGCGGGCTAGGGGTGGGATAGCCCGCCTGTTTCTCGATCATGCGCTGCTCATCTTCGGCCATAGCAAAATTATAATTCAGCCCTAAAGTTATGTCAATTATGCGGCGGCATCATTCGTGCATATCTAAAACCTTGCCTAATACGTTATAATAATGGCATTAGGCTTGCTTAAGGTTGTGGCAGTGGAACACACAACGTCAAGGTAACAGGAGCAGCCCCTTGCAGGAGCCGAACATAGAGATGGATGGGCCAAGCGCGGCAGAGTCGCCGCCCGACCCCGAACTGGTGTCCCTTGTCCAGCGGGCCAGCGATGGCGACCGCGAGGCGGTGAGCAACCTATACGAGCGGTTCTGCGACCGCATCTATCGCTATGTGCTGTTCAAGGTTGGCGATGTGCAGCAGGCCGAGGACATCTGCGCCCAAGTCTTTCTCAAGATGGTCGAGAGCATCAGCCGTTTCCGTTGGCGGTCAGACGGTAGCGCGAGCGATAAGGCGAACGTGGCCGCGTTCTCCTCGTGGCTCTACCGCATTGCCCACAACCTGATTACCGATGACCTGCGCCGTCAATTGCGCCGCCCCAGCGTGCCGCTCGACTATGTGGCCGAACGCTTGCTCGATAGCCAAGACCCGCAGCAAGCGGCGGAAGCGGCCTTCTCCCGCCAACAGTTGGTCATTGCCTTGTCCCAACTAACCGATTTGCAAGCCCAAGTGATTGCCATGAAGTTCGGCTCTAGACTCAGCAACGCGGAGGTGGGGCAGATATTGGGCCGCAGCGAGGGAGCGGTCAAGGCCTTGCAGTATAGTGCCTTGCAGAAGCTACATCGTCTCCTTAGCAAGATAATGGATGAAGGGTGATGAGCAGAGTTAGCCTCGAAGATGCCCTAGACGATTGCCTCAAGCGGCTCCCTACCGAGGGGCTGGACGTTTGCTTGCGCCGCTACCCCCAGTATGCCGCCGAGTTGCGCGACTTGCTGCTGGTGGCTCGCCAGTTGACCGTGACTGCCACCCCGCAGACCCTCAGCCTCGATGTGCGGGAGCGGGTACGTGCCCGCCTGTTCAGTGCCGCGCCTCCCTCGCCCCCGTCAGTCGAACCGCTGCGCCCCGATACTCGCTTCGATATTGGCCGCTTCTTCCGCGTGGGCTGGTCGGGCCTCGCGATGCGGGCCGCGCTCATGCTGCTCATCTTGATATTCGCGGGCTGGGGGGCTACCGCCGCTTCTGCCCATGCCGTGCCCGGCGACCTGCTCTATCCGGTGAAGCGGTTCAGCGAAGGGGTGCGCCTCGACCTCAGCTTCACCAAGCGTAACCAAGTGGATGCACGGCTCGACTTTGCCGCCGCCCGCCTCGACGAAATCGAAACCTTGTTCCGCCGCAAGGCGGCCATCGGCAGCGACCTGTTCGCCGATCTCGACGATAATATCACCTACTGCACCAATCAGTTGTCCACCGACGACCCTGACCGGCCTCAGCTTGCCCACCAACTCGCAGTTATCGCCCAGCGGGGGCGTAGCGTGCTATCCAGCGTAAGCAAGGCAGTGGCTGCCGATGCCAAGTCCACCTACCAGCGGGCGCAGTCCAGCACCACCGCCGCGTATGACCATGCCATCAAGTTCACGCCCCCGCCACCCAGCCCCACCCCCGCCCTGCCGCTGCCCAGCCCCACCGGCTTGCTACCCACCGCGACCCTGCCATCCACGCTGCCGACTGTAGCCGCCACTGATACCCTGACCGTGCCATCATCCAGCCCCACGCCCGCAGCGACGGTCACGGCCACGCTGGTGATTACTATGCCCACCCTGCTGCCTACCCCTCTGTCCACCGACCAGTTGCGCCCCACCCCGCCGCCACTGTTTACCCCCCCGACCACTGATACCCCGTCGCTTCATCATCCCACCAAAACCCCCACCAACACCCCCACTAGCACCCCCACCCGCACGCCGACACCGCTACCGGCACCGCATCCTACCGTCTTGCCCAGCATTGTGCCGACCCTACTGCCGACTGCGCCTGCCAGCCTGCCTACCCAGCGCATCAACCCCCTGCCCACCACCCAAGCGGGCGGCGGCAATCAGCAGGGTGGCGATGGCAAGGACAAGGGCGGGGGTAAGGATAAGGGCAGTGACAAGGGAGGCAATGGTGGTGATAAAGGTGGAGGCAAGGACAAGTAACAGTTATCTAACTGACCCCTAGCCAACCGCCAGCCAGCGGACTCGAAAGCGGACCAGCGGACAACGGACGTAGGGGCGGGTTGCACTCGCCCCCTGAAGCGCATCAAGATAAAGCCTCTCCCGCTGGGAGAGGTTTGGTGAGGGAGAA
>JBBSEE010000375.1:0-3818 GCA_038239995.1 Chloroflexia bacterium
GACCCCCACACGGGCGAGTACACCGCCCGCTCCGCCGGTTCACAGGGCAGCGGGGTGATGTCCACCTTCATCCTCGCCAACGCCTACGTCATCGTCCCCGAAGACGTGCCCACCATAGCAGCGGGCAGCAAGGTGCAAGCCCTGATGTTCGATTGGGGAGAGGAAGTGTTCTGATGCGACACCTGAGCATACACGGACACTTCTACCAGCCGCCGCGCGAAGACTCCTTCACCGGGGTGATACCGCGCGAGTATGGGGCGCAGCCGTACAGTAACTGGAACGAGCTAATCACCGCGCAATGTTACCGCCCCCTTGCCCAGATGGGCCTGTTCGAGCAGATTAGCTTCGACCTCGGCCCTACATTGGCTAGCTGGATGGCCGAACACGCCGCCGATGTCTACGCCACGATTATCGCCGCCGACCGGGCCAATGTAGACCGCTACGGGGTGGGCAACGCGCTGGCTCTGCCCTACAATCATGTGATATTGCCGCTTGCCAGCCGTGCCGACAAGCACACGCAGGTGGCATGGGGCATGGCCGATTTCGCGCATCGCTTTGGCCGCAAGGCGGAGGGGATGTGGCTGCCCGAAACCGCGGTGGACATCGAAACCCTAGAGGTGCTGGCCGAGGCGGGGGTGAAGTTCACCATCCTTGCCCCATGGCAGGCGCGGAACAGCACGGTGGACAGCAGCGAACCGCATATCGTGCGCCTACCCAGCCGCCGCCAAATCGCCGTCTTCTTCTTCCACGACGGCCTCTCGCGCAACTTGCAGAACAATCCGCCCCTCACCGAGGATGCCGCCCGTTTCGCCCAGATTGCCCTACCATTGGGAGCGACATGGGACAAGTTCAAGCGCGGCGAAGACCAAATCGTGACCATCGCCACCGACGGCGAATACTACGGCCACCACCTTGCGGGCCGCGACCAGTTCCTGCGCGACCTGCTGCTGGACTACGCTCCGCTGCACGATTGGCGGGTCAGCTTCCCTGCGCTGTACCTGCGTGAACACCCGATTATGACCGAGGTGGAGATTGCCGAGGACACAGCGTGGAGTTGCTATCACGGGGTGGACAGGTGGCGCGAGGCGTGCGACTGCTACCCCGGCATGGGGGGCTGGAAGCGGCCCTTCCGCGCCGCGCTGGACAAGGCGACGGCAGCGATTGATGCCTACTACGAGGCAGAGGGCGGGCCGCTGCTGCGTGACCATATCGCCGCCCGCAACGACTACATTCGGGTCAAGCTGGGCGAAATCGCGGGGGCCGAGTTCTTGCGCCTGCACGCCAGCCACCCCCTCAGCGAACGCGAGGCGGCTCAAGCGAACGACTTGCTGGAGGCGCAATATTACCGCCAACTGATGTTCACCTCTTGCGCCTTCTTCTTCGACGAGTTCGCCCGCATCGAGCCGGTCAACGCCATCGCCTACACCGCCCGCGCCCTCAGCCTCACCCGCCAAGCCACCGGCGTAGACTTGCAAGAGCAGTTCAAGGCCGCGCTGCGCCCCATTCGCGGCCAAGCCAGCGCCATCACTGGCGAACAAATCTACCGCTACATGGTGATGAAGGAAGAAGTAGAGCGCATCACAGATTAAAGAAGAACCAAATTAAGCCTCTCCCGCTGGGAGAGGTTTGGTGAGGGAGAATCTTGACTTGAAGTAAGCCTCTCCCCGCACCAGAGGTTTGGTGAGGGAGAACCTTGACTTGAAGTAAGCCTCTCCCCGCGCCAGAGGTTTGGTGAGGGAGAATCTTGACCTACACTAAAGCTCATCGAAAGCACAATCTCATGACCGACGACCCCCAATCCGAAATCCAAAATCTAAAATCTAAAATCAGGCTGGGTGCGATTATCCTAGCGGGTGGGCAGAGCCGCCGGATGGGGACGGACAAGGCGGAGTTGCGCCTACCCGCCCCCGACGGCAAGCGGGTGATTAGCTATGTGATTGACGCGCTGGCCGAGGTGGTGGCGAAGCAGGACATCATCATCGTGGGCGAGGGGCGGGCGGCGTTGGGCATCCACACCATCCCCGATGTGGTAAGCGGGCAAGGGCCACTAGTGGGGCTGTACAGCGGCTTGCGCGAGACCCAGCGGGATTGGAACTTCGTGGTCGCCTGCGACCTGCCCCTGCTGCAACCCTCCCTGCTGCGCGGTCTAAGTGCGCTGATTAGCGATGACTACGACGCGATTGTTCCCCAACTGGACAAGGCGCAGACTGCCTGCGCCCTCTACCATCGCTGCGTCCTACCCGCCCTAGAGCGGCTGCTGGCCGACGATGTGCGCCGCATGAGTGACCTGCTCACGGCCATCAGGGTACGGGCGGTGGGTGATAAGGAGTTGCGGGGCTGGGATAGCGACTTGCGGAGCTTCGTCAACCTGAACACGACGGAGGACTACCAGCGGGTGGGGGAGATGATGCCGCGGCTACAGGCCAAGAGTGGTGCGTAGCGCGTTGTCCACGAGGTGCATAATAGGGCAATATCCAACCATTGTTTCTAGCTCATCGTCAAGCACAGTCACGATGTTGTCAGTCATGACCACTGAGTCCTTCTTCAGCTTCATTCTTCGTCCCGCAGTAGAGCTTTTCTTAACCAAAATACGTGTTGACCCGCTATATTGCAAGTTGGAGGTAATCAGCACAACGACAGTCTGGGGAATACCTGTATCTAGGTTGTTAGCTTGAACTACAGGGGCAGGCCGCCGCTTGTAGTGAATTAGGTCTGAATGGGGATAATTCATAATCACGACATCACCGCGCTTAAACTTCATCGTATTCCTCCATCCCCGGCGCATCGAGTATATGTGAGTACCGCTTGAAGCGATAATAAGACTCCAGTATCTGTTCCTTAGACCAACCCAAATCGCTAAGAAGAAGCTCCCGCTTATGCTTCCTCTCATCGGCAGTGGAGTGCAGAACCCCATTATCGTTCGCCGCGTAGCCGTTTGCGTGCAACACCCGCTGCTGCCGCAGCCGCCGGGTACGCCGCTGGCTGGTCAGTCGCTTGCGCTCTGGTACTTGGGTTACCACGGTTCTCACCTCCCTCTAGTTCATTCCATTAGTCCTCATATTATACCATACCCCCACCTAAATCGCCCCCCGCGCCTTCAGTTCGAGGTACTTGTTAATCACCGATATGTTCAGCTTGTCGGCAGGTACATCGAGGGTCAGCACCCCGTTGCGGTTGAGGATGTCGAGGACTTCACGCCGCTCTTGCAGCAGCTTCTGGGCCACCACCTGCTCGTATAGCTGCTCCGAGTTCTGCGGCGGGCGGTGCGCGGCTTCGACCACTGGCGCGTTGCTCATCGTCACGCTAATCGGCAGGTAGCGGGGCACAAGGCGGCTGACGTGGCGCACCAACGCGGTCGAGGCATCCTTGTCCACAAGGTCGGTGAACAAGACCACGAGGGCGCGGCGGCGGAACTTGAGCGCAAGGTAGCTGAGGGCCTCAGCGTAGTCCGGTTCAGTTTCTTGCGGCTGGATGTTGTACAGGGTGTCCAGCGCGGTGATAAACTGCTTGCGGCCTCGGTCGGGGGCGAGGTAGGACAGCACATTGTCGGCGAAGGCGAGGATACCGACGCGGTCGCCGCGCAGGGTGGCGATGTAACTAAGCAGCAAGGCGGTGTTCACCGCATAATCCAGCTTGGCAAGCGGGCCAATCGGTGAGGTCATCAGCCGCCCCGCGTCCAGCGCGACGATTACCGTCTGGCTGCGCTCGGTTTGATAATCCATGACGATGGGGCGGTGGCGGCGGGCGGTGGCGGGCCAGTAGATGCGGCGAAAATCGTCATCGGTGTTGTACTCGCGCAGCCGCTCGAACTCGCTGCC
>JBBSEE010000376.1:0-3805 GCA_038239995.1 Chloroflexia bacterium
ACCGGCGCGGCGGGCCTGCGCGAGGCGATACTTAACGGCTGGGGGTCGGCCTTGAAGCCCTCCAGCTTTCATGGCTACCTCTGCTTCGGCCCGTCACAGGGCCAGAACGTCACCTTTGTGCAGCCGCGCCGCTGGCTGGACGATTGGCAGGATGTGGATGAGGAATACGCCGTCGCCGCGGTGGTGCGCCGCTTTCTCCACGCCTACGGTCCAATCACGATGAACGAGTTCGCTCTCTGGTGGGGGGTGGGCACGACGGTTGCCAACAAGATGTTTCGGCAGGTGGGCGATGAAGTCACCGAGGTTGCCGTCGAGGGTATGAAGGGCTGGGTGTTGGCGGCGGATGTGCCGCAGATAGAGCAGGCCACCACCGCGACCAATGTGCGCCTGCTGCCCAACTTCGACCCCTACATCCTCGCCGCCAACCGCGGATGCACCGCCATCGTTCCAGAGGCGCATAAGGCGCGGGTCTATCGCATCGCGGGCTGGATTTCGCCAGTGCTGCTGGTCAACGGCGCAGTGGCAGGGGTTTGGCAATACACCCAGCGCGGCGGCAACATCGAGGTGCGGGTCGAGCCGTTCCGCCCCCTGAGTGCCGAGGTCGCGGCCCTGATAGAGGCAGAGGTCGAACGCTTGAGCCGCTACTGGGCTAGCCCCACCCAGCTTACGTTTGGGCAAGCGGATAAAGTACCAATCCAGTAGTGCCTCGTTGGTGAGAAAGCCTGAAAGGGCGAGCGCAACCCGCCCCTACGCACCATAACCCCGCTTTCTAGGGAGGAGTAGCAATGTCCGAGGACGAGGCGAACCGGGCGGCGGCGGAGGCGCACTTCCAGCAGGCGTTGGCCCACGCGCAGAAGGCCGAGTTCGACCAAGCGTTGGCCCAACTCGATGCCGCTCTGGCCCTCGACCCCGGCTTTGGTCGCGCTTACCTCTATCGCGGCTTCATCTACCACGAACGCGCCTTTGCCCGACCCCGCCGCACCGCGCAAGGGTTCGTCCCCGACCACCGCGATTTGGCGCAATCGGTTGCCAACTTCGACCGCGCCCTAGAGTTGCTGGGCAACGATGCCGACATCTACTACAACCGAGGCATGACGCGGGCGCGACTGGCCGACGTGCTGCGAGTGCAGGGGGATGGGGGCGGGGGGCTGAACGCGGACAGCCTTGCCTTCGCCGACCTCAGCCGCGCCATCGCGATGCAGCCCGACCACGCCCTCGCCTACTACGAGCGCGGGCTGGTCAATGCCAGCCACGATAACCGCGCCGCGGCGATTAGCGACTATAGCGTGGCGATTAAGCGGCTGCCCACCCGCCCCGACTTCTACTTCAACCGTGCCCTCATGTATATGCGCGAACCGAGCGACCATGCCAAAGCCATCGCCGACTTGGAGCAGGTACGCCGCATCAGCAATATCCCCGAACTGGTCGCCCACGCCGAGCAACTCCTGAGCGACCTCGACCCTAACTGGCGGGGCAACATCATCCAGTGATGTTAGGCTGGCTAACGGACGCAATAGTCTCAGTTACGATTGACGTAGATGCGCGGCAACAGGGCGGATGCGATTCGCCCCTACGTAAGCGGCTTTTTCCGCTGCTCCGCTGAACCTAATCCGCTGGCTGGCCGTTGTCCCGATTAACCCAATCCGGTTATCCGTTTTTTCAATCCGTTGGCTACCTGTCCTTCGTCTTATATGCAAACATAGGGTTTAATCTCACCATGCGCCACATCATCGTAGACGGCTACAACGTAATTCGCCGCGACCCCGCGCTCAACGCGCTAATTACTGGGCCGCACGGCTTGGAGCGGGCGCGGGAGGCGTTGCTGACGCGGTTGGCCGGTTCGCCGCGCCTCGCTAAGGACCAGCTTACCGTGGTGTTCGATGCTGCCAATGTAGCGGGGCGGGCGCAAGAGAGCATCGAGCGACGCAGCCCCCGCCTGCGAGTGGTGTTCTCCGCGTCGGGCGAGATTGCCGATACGGTGATTAAGCGGCTGGCCGCCCAGTTGCTGGCCCAGCACGAGGCGGGGCTGGTGGTAATCACCGACGATGGCGACATTCGGGCCGCGGTCGCCGATGCCGCCAGCTACTACGACCTCGATGCGCGGCTAGCCAACCTCGCCCCGCAGGAGCAGCACCGCGCCCGCCCCCGCCGCCATAGTGTCAATGCCAACTTTCAGGCGCAGGGCAAGGGCAGCGCGGGCAAGGACGACTACGCCGAGCCAACCGACCAGCCGCGCAAGGGCAAGAAGGGCAACCCGCGCAAGAAGTCGAAGCAGGAGCGCAGGCAGGAGCCGGGCGATTTTAGGTGGTAGTTGGGTGATTACAGTTGCAGCACCGTGTCCTTGAAGAAGTAGAGGATAATCAGGGCCGCCAAACCCCAGAGCAGCACGCAGGCTATCAGCCACTTATCACGGGTGAGCAACTCCTCCGGTGCGCCGCCTTCATCGCGCTGGTAGATGAGGTAGAGGTAGCGGAACACCGCGAAGATCGCGAACGGGATGGTCGCCATCATCAGGTTGTTCTTCTTGGACACGGTTTCGCCCTGCCACGTGTACAGCGAATAGGCGATAATCAGGGCCGAGGTCAGGGTCGAGGTTAGCTGGTCCAGCAGTTCGGGCGAGTATTCGTCGAGGATGGGACGATGCTTGCCCGCGCCATGTTCGAGCAGCAGCAGTTCGTGCCGCCGCTTGTTCACCGCGATGAATAGGGCGGCGAAGATAGTCACCAGATAGAGCCACGGCGAGATGCTGACCCCAATCACCAACGCCCCGCCCATCACCCGCAGCACGAAACCGGCGGATAGCGAGAACAAGTCCACCAGCACGATGTGCTTGAAGAAGAAGTCGTAGAGCAGCGAGTTAATCACATAGGCAATCACCAGCATCCCGAAGGTGTAGGTTACGCCGAGGAAGAGGGCCAGCGGTATCATCGTACCCAGCAGGATGACCGCGACCACTTGGGCGGTGATAGGCCGCAGCCTGCCACTGGCGAGGGGGCGATTGCGCTTGCGCGGGTGGCGGCGGTCCGCCTCGATGTCCACAAGGTCGTTAATCAGGTAAATCGCGCTGCTGACGAGGCAGAACAACAGGAAAGCGAGGACCACGCGGCCCATCTCCCCATAGTTGTTGATGTGCAGGGCGGCGACCGGGGCGACGAACAGCAACCCATTCTTCAGCCACTGGCGGGGGCGCATCGCCTTGAACAGTGCCGCCAGCACGCCGAGGCCAGTGGCGGGAGGGCTGGGCTGCCAGTCCGTCTGCGGGGTGGTGCCGGGGGTATGGTGGGGCGGCCTGCTCCCGTTGCCTCTGCGCCGCTGCTCCGCGCTTTCGGGCTGTGCTGCCCCCTGCTCATCCGCGACATTATGCTCCGTAATCTTCAACCAAGTAGTTCCTTTCAGGCGTGCGATTCTTGACACCAGCCTCGCGCTTATGTTATTATACACCGTGTCGGGCGACGTAGCCAAGTGGTAAGGCAGGGGTCTGCAAAACCCCCATTCAGCGGTTCGAATCCGCTCGTCGCCTCCCAACCCCCTTCGGGGAGTGATAAGTTTTGAGTGATGAGTTTTGAGTTATCGCCGCAAAGGTAATTAGGAGTTACGCACTTGCGAGCGGATTTATGCCTGTTGATGTAGGGGCGAATAGCATCCGCCCTGCCCAACTCAAACCTCAAACCTCAAAGCTCAAACCTAATAAAGCATGGCGACGTAGCCAAGTGGTAAGGCAAAAGGCTCGCAAAGCCTTCACACGGTGCGGTTCGATTCCCCCCGTCGCCTCCCTTCCCCATTCTTTTAAGGAGCAATCACGCTG
>JBBSEE010000377.1:0-3804 GCA_038239995.1 Chloroflexia bacterium
ACAATCTAGCAGGGGGGGGCCGCGCCGGTTTCCGCGGCGCCCAAAACAAGACCTAAATTTTGGGCCGCGACCGAGCCAGTTGCCGCTTACGGCTTCTGGATGTCGAAGAAGATGACCACGTGGTTGCTGTTCTTGTCGTACTGGGTGTTGCTGACCGCCATGCCCTCGAAAGGAGCGAGTATCAGGTCAATCATCTTCATAGACTGGTCGCTGCTGCTGCCATTACCAGCCATCATCTGCTTGGCGAATTGCCAGACCGACTTGATGTTGACGTAGAACACGCCCCCGTTGGGCTTCTCTAGGGTATCGGTGCTGCGCTTGAACACGTCGCTGCCGCTGACCCCACTCTTGCCCCAGTTCACGATTGCGCCCTTGCCGTAGGAGACGAACAGTAGGTCGTCAATCATCCCATAGTAGGCATCGGTGCCGTTGCCACTGACATGGGTGAACTGACCGCCATTGATGGTCTCGTCGGTGAAGGTGGGTGCCGTGCCGCCGCTGCCGCCTGCGCCGCTCATCTGGGCCTTGAACTTGTCGGTGAGGTTCTTCAGGGCGGTGGCCGCCTTGTCCTTGTCGCTAACCTTGACTACCAACGCGCCACCTACGGGCACGCCAGTCGCCCCGCTGGCATCGGGGGCAACGTAGAGGGCCATTTCGCCGCCACTGAGTAGCGGAATGATGTCCTTGTCGAAGTCCATGCCGGTGAAGCTGCTGATACTCTGCTTGAACTGGTCGAGCTGCTGGCCGAGGTTTTCGCCACCCGTGCCCATCAACCCGCCCTGCTTGGCTAGTTGGTCGGTCGCCCCCTTGTAGATACCGGCGAGGTCTTGGCTGCTAATCACCATCCACGAGTCGGCGGGCACCTTGTCGAGCAGGGCGCGGGGGTCGAGCTTGGGTATCACGTAGTTGCCCGCCAGCGTGCCGAGGTCAATGTTGCTGCTAAAGTCCATCTGCAAGCCGTTGGGCTGCGCGGTGAAGCTGATGAACGCGACCCCCTTGATGTTGCTCAGGGCATCGAGGGCCTGCTTCATCTGGGGGTTGTCCGCGCTGCTGGAGTTCTGCGCCCCCGCTTGTATCAACGCGGCCACTTCGGTGGCATTGATGTAGAAGGTGCCGAGGCGGTTGGAGGGTAGGTGGCTAGCCGCGTCTTGGTACTGCTTGTCCGCGCCGAGGCTGTCGCTGTCGTTCTTGGCAGTGTCCACCACCTTCTGCACGTTGGCTTGATTGGCGGCTAGCACGGCGGTGTTGCCATACATGGTCAAGTAATAGGCGGAGCCGTCCGCGCTGCTGAACTTGTAGATGTCTTGGCCGTTGTAGGTTGCGACCTTGGACCCGCTGCTGGTCGCCCCCTTGAGCTTACCCAGCAGGTCGCCCTGGCTGACGCTGGTGTCGGCGATGACCACGAACCCGTCGTTGATGAGGGCAAGGGCGGAGCATTGGTCGCTGGCCGAGGATAGCTTCTGCAACTTATCGGCGGCAGGGGTGAAGAAGGCGACTAGTACGTTGCCCTGCAACACGTCGGTGGCGTTGGCGACGAAGCCATTCTTGTTCTCCGAGGCTTGGGCCTTGCACTGGTTGGCGGTGCTTTGGGTGCTGCCCTTGCCCATGCTGTTAAGCTGGCTCTGCATCTGCGCCCAGCCCGGCTGGCTGGTGAAGGCGGTAGCGATGCGGTCGAGGTTGGTCTGCTGGTCGCCGCCCGGCTTGGCGTTGAAGCTGATGTAGGCGAGGGTCTCCTTGGGCAGCAGCATATCTGCGCTCTTGCCGTTCGCCTGCACCATCAGGGTGGTCAACGCGCCGCCGTTATTGTTATTGTTGCTGGTGTTGCTCCCCACGGTCGGGGTGGTCTGCGCGGTGTTGGTGGCGTTGTTCGAGCTACTCTTGTTCAGGAACAGGAAGTAGCCGCCCACCCCCAGCAGCGCGACGATGACCACGCCAATGAGAATCGGCACAATTGGCGCACCCCCACCAGCGGCGGCTCCCCCTCCCATGCCCGCGGGGGGCGGTGGGTTGTAGCCCGCTGGTGGCGGCTGGTAGGGCGGCTGGTACTGTGGCGGCTGCTGGTACTGTGGCGGTTGCTGATAGGCTGGCGGTTGCTGGTATGGCGGTTGCTGGTATGGTGGCTGCTGCGGTGGCTGCTGCGGTGGCTGATAGGGGGGCTGCTGGTCGCCGCCCCGCCCGTAGTTGTCCGACATGATTTGCCTCCTTGGGTGATATAACACTTTGAACTTACGTAGTTGACGCTATTCCTACACAATTCGTGGGGGCGGCGGAAGCACACCCGGCTGAATTGCCTAACTCTTTGACCAAACGTCACGCTTGGCAGTTTCGCCCAGTCCATTATATCCGCTTTCGGCTACTTTAGGCAAGAGGGTGGGAATGATTAACTTGTTAAGATTTGTTAGCGGCGTGATTAGTCCCAAAGTCCCTTGCCCATACGACAAGGGTTATGTTAAAATCAGCCACAATTATTATCCACCAACGTAAGGAGGCTCTACCATGCCCGAACCCCAGATTAAAGCTCAGACGCTCAAAGGTTTCCGCGATTTCCTGCCGGAGCAGATGGTGCTGCGCCAGCGGGTGATTAACACCTTGCGCCGCGTGTTCGAGCAGCATGGGTTCGAGCCGCTGGAGACCCCCACGCTGGAATATGCCGAGACCTTGGAGGGCAAATACGGGGAGGATGAGCGGCTACTGTATCGCTTCACCGACCAGGGCGACCGTCGGGTGGGGATGCGCTACGACTTGACCGTGCCGCTCGCCCGCGTGGTGGGCCAGAACGTGAACACGCTGGCTTTCCCCTTCAAGCGGTATCAGATACAGCCGGTGTGGCGGGCGGACCGACCGCAGAAGGGCCGCTATCGCGAGTTCTACCAGTGCGATGCCGACATCGTGGGCACCGCTAGCCCACTGGCGGACGCGGAGTGTCTCAGCGTGCTATACGAGGGGCTGCGCGACCTCAGCTTCGTCAATTACCAGACCCTGCTCAACAGCCGTAAGCTGCTGACCGCGATTGGCCTCTACGCGGGGGCGGGCGAGCAGGCGGGCAGCATCTTCCGCGCAATTGACAAGCTGGGCAAGATTGGCGAACAGGGCGTACTCGACGAGATGACCGCCAATGGGGTGAGCAATGAGGCGGCCCGCCGCGCCCTCGAACTGGTGCGCCTCAGCGAAAGCCGCCGCGACCAAGCCGATGACCTTCGCCTCATTGCCAACCTGCGCCCCCGCTTCAGCGACATTGCGGTGGGGCTGGAGGGGCTGGACGAACTGGAGGCGATTATTCGGCTGCTGCCCGACTTCGGCATCCCTGACCGCTACTACAAACTAGACTTGACCCTTGCGCGGGGGCTGAACTATTACACCGGGGCGGTGTTCGAGGTGATTTCGCAGGACATCAAGATTGGTTCGCTGGCGGGGGGTGGCCGCTACGATGAGCTAGTGGGTATCTTCAGCGGGCGCAGCATCCCGACGGTGGGGGCGAGTTTCGGGCTGGAGCGGCTGATAGACGTAATCGAGGAGGCAAAAATCGGCGGGCCGCTACCCCGCACCTTCAGCCAAGTGTTCGTCACCGTGTTCAGCGCAGAGATGCTGCCCTCCGCCCTTGCGCTTACCCGCCAACTGCGCGAGGCAGGCATCAATACAGAAGTGTCCTACGATTACAAGGCGGGGTTGGGCAAACAGTTGCAGTACGCGGCGCGGAAGGGCATCGGGCTGGCGGTCATCGAGGGGCCGGACGAGCGGGCGCGGGGTGAAGTGATAGTCCGCGAAGTCAACCTCAGCGACGACAAGAACGCCCCGCTGGTGCAG
>JBBSEE010000378.1:0-3799 GCA_038239995.1 Chloroflexia bacterium
CAGCAGGTCAACCCCGCCCTCGACCAAGGCCTCGATTTGTTCGCGGAAGGCGGCGTAGACTTCGGCCAGCTTGATTTTGCCGATGGGGGCAAGCTGCTGGCCCAGCGGCCCCACCGCGCCAGCGACAAACACCGGCTTACCCGCCACCTCGCGGGCCTCGCGGGCAAGGGACGCGGCGCGACGGTTGAAGCGCAGCACCTCGCCCTCCAGCCCGTGCTGGGCAAGGCGATAACGGTTGCCGCCGAAGCTATTGGTCTCGATTAGCTCTGCGCCCGCGGCGATGTAGGCGCGGTGTATCTCTTGCACCACATCGGGGCGGCTGAGGTTCAGTTCTTCAAAGCAGTGTTCGTAGGATATGCCCTTGCTGTAGAGCAGCGTGCCCATCGCCCCGTCGGCGAGTATTGGGCCACGCGCAAGGCGTTGGAGGAAGGGGTTAATCATCAGGTGTGGATTTCCTATGCGTTCAGCTACAAGCTAAGTGTGATGTGCTTCTACCTTCTTTGGTGCCGTCAACAAGGGGGAATACAAGACTGCACCAGACATCACCACAGGGCAGCGCGGCATATGGGTGGAAGTATGGGGAGTCTACCACTGGGTGGAGGGGATTGTCAAGGTGCATCCCAACTATTGCCTCACGAGGCAACGCCCTGTTCTTGCGTTCGCCGCGCGGGGGATGGTATAATTATCGGGCATAGAGTAATCATCAGACCAACGTAGGGGCGCGTTAATCCCGTCCCCCGATATTTTGAAGGAGGCAACCCTAATTATGTCCACTCGCGCCAAAGTCGCGGTGATGCGAACCACGCCGGAGACGGTGCTGGACGATTACCGCCAACTGATGGAGCTAGCCGGTATGTCCGAGGCCCTTGCGCCCGGCCACACCACTATCCTGAAGGACAACATCTCGTGGCACTTCCCCTTCCCCGCCGCGAATACTACCCCATGGCAGATGGAAGGTGCTATCCTCGCCCTTCAGCAAGCCGGTTACACCGACCTTAGCTGCGTGCAGAACAAGACGGTAGTGACCAACGCCTTCAAGGGCGAGGACCTGAACAACTACGTCCCCCTGTTCAAGCAATATCACATCCCTGCTCTCTACAACTTCAAGGAAGAGGACATGAAGTGGGTGCAATATCAGCCCAAGCACAAGATGCTGGTGCTGGACAAGATATTCCCGCAGGGCATCATGATACCCGACTACTTCTTTGGCAAGAACATCGTCCACCTGCCCACCGTCAAGTGCCACATCTACACCACCACCACAGGGGCGATGAAGAACGCTTTCGGCGGGCTGCTGAACACCAATCGCCACTATACCCACTCGTGGATACACGAAACGCTGGTGGACCTGCTGGCAATTCAGCAGGAAATACACAGCGGTATCTTCGCGGTGATGGATGGCACCACTGCGGGCAATGGCCCCGGCCCCCGCACCATGTACCCGCAAATCAAGGATGTGATTCTTGCCTCGGCAGACCAGACCGCGATTGACGCAGTGGCAGCCAAGATGATGGGCTTCGACCCGCTCAAGGACCTCAAGTACGTGCGCCTCGCGCATGAGGCGGGCCTCGGCGTAGGCGATTTGCGCGAAATCGAAATCGTCGGCAACGTGGACGTGGAGCAGGAGTCGTGGGGCTTCAGCGTGGGCGACAATATGGTTAGTCGCGGCGGCGACATCATCTGGTTCGGCCCGCTGAAGAAGGTGCAGAACGTGCTGACCCGCACCCCGCTGGTCAAGGCCCTCATCTTCGGTAGCGAGGCGTATCATGACTACTACCGCTGGCCGGTGCGCGACCGCAAGGTGTTCGAGGACTGGCTGCGGCACACCAGTTGGGGGCAACTGTTCCAGCAATACAGCCCCGCCGGTTCGCTCGGCGCACTCACCGCCGCTAAGGGCCGCCGCTAGCTGAACCTCTCTACCCACTGTGAAGGAGCGAACGTAGTGCCTGCTCGCTCCTATAATTACAATTACCGCGGGTCCAAGTTACATGAAGTTACTGCCCACCTCCGGTGTAATAGGTGCGGTACATTACCTTCGCCGACTGGTCGCGAGTTAGATTGCGATTCGGCGCAAACGTGCCATCGGGGTAGCCATCCACGATGTGGGCGTGGTTAGAGGTTTCGATGTATAGGTATGCCCAATGGTTTGCTGGCACATCGCTAAAGGTTGGGTTAGTTGGGGTGAACGGTGTCAAATGATGTGCGCGATAAATAAAAGCACATATCTGAGCGCGGTTAAGCGGGTCAGTTGGTAGGAAACATGGATATGCTACTCCACGAGCTTGGCAAGTGGCCGCATCAAATCCGCTAATCACCCCATTATGTACGGCAGTTTCAATATAGGTATACGCCCAATCATTTGACGGTACATCGCTGAAGGTTGGACTTGGTGGTGTATAAGGTGTCCAGTTTTCTCCGCGATAAAGTGCCGCGGTGGTTTGCGCTCGGTTGAGGTTTATGGTAGGCTGATAGCACGGATAAGCAATTGGTACTGTCGCGCATTCCGGTCCGCTGAAGCCCTTGATAATGCTGTTATCGCTTGCCCACTTAATATAGTTGAAAGCCCAGTGAGAGCAAGATACGTCCACAAAGTATTGGCTGGCGCAATAAGCGGGCGCGTATTGCCAACGGGCATAGATTTGCTGAGGATTCATGGCTGTCGAATATTGATAGGTCAAAATGAGATTGTTGTTGTAGCTAGCCATCTCTGGGGAGTCGGAACGAACATCAACTACGGTTTGCGTTGGCACAAAGTTATTGTAACCTATTTCGTATCTATAGAGTAGGTGAGCACCAGCCGCGCTAGTTACCCAAGTTATTTAAGCGTTATCCTGTAGGTCGTAGGTGAGTGCTGGGCGTTGGGTCACATCCGCCGGGGTTTGAGATATGTTAAGGGCAGGGAACTCCCACTGTTTTGAATTGGGATTCCACCGATTATAGAAAATATCTTTATCGGGAGAACCTGACGTTGCAGACATCTGCCATACTACGCCTAGACCCCCATGAAAATTGGCGGCACTATTAGGCCAGAAGCCCCGACTTCCATTGTAAAGGATGATAGGGGGACCCCAACTACCATCTACAAAGTCACGAGCAGTAATGTTGAATTGGCCTATAGGACCGCGCTCATAGATGGCATGAGGACGATTAGCTGAGTCAACCGTGAGTGACGTTGCGTTAGTCCAATGATTAGTACATTGACCGGGAGTACAAGCATCAGCAAGAATAACGGGGTCGGAGAAATGCGCCCCTTGGTCAGAGGACTTTCTATATACGACTTCCGAATTATTAAGGTAATCAATAGAATGGACGTAGACTATATGCACCACCCCATCGCTACCAACCGCAATACTGGCACCGTTGACATCTTTCGTTGCCGATACCTCCATGGGTGTTGACCACTGACCTGAAGGGTCCCTTCGGCTGAAGAATATTGCGGTAAAGTAATCTGTGCAGGATGGTTGTTGCTCTTGACAAGTGCTACGCCATACCATATACACGTTCTTCTGGCTATCTTCTGCTATTTTAAGCGGAGTTGTGGAGGGGATGTACCCACCAGTACGATCCCGATTTATGGCTGCGCTGAAAGTATGTCCGTTATTTGTACTGCCAGCCTCATAAAGCACCTCGTAAGTGCCGGATCCGACCCACTGCTTATAGTTTATTTGGGCCTCATTGCTGTTCATCGCGACGTTAGGTCCTAGTCCTCGATAACCAGAGGAGATTTGAATGGGAGCTGACCAAGATAGCACATCGTCAAGAGGCTTGACCTTTGTCTTCTCACCCGCGCTATCACGGA